>NZ_ARPN01000109.1:0-282495 GCF_054966645.1 Pseudoalteromonas sp. SANK 73390 | reverse complement strand
AGCAAACAGATTAAACTCTCCTCTAACAAAAAGTATGTTAATGAGTCATTTCGCTCGCTAAAATGCCCAATGCTTTAATAAAATTGGTGTAATAGCTACTACCCAAAAAACCAATACTTTAGAATGATTTAATTTGTATCTGGTACTCTAAATATTTTAAATATACAAATAAACGACTAAACTTGAGGCAAGCCAATTGCTAGAAGTTCATTTATTACGTGAGTATTCAACCCTTTGTTAACACGAAAATTTTAATTGTTGAAGAGCAACCTCTAGCGCTTAGCTATATGAAACGCTCTTTGGAACAGTTAAGCTTTCGAGACATACAACTTGCTGAAAGCAGCACGGTCGCAAAAGAACAATGTAAAACGCACAGTTTTGAGCTCATTATATGCTCGTTCGACTTAACACATGGACAAGATGGCTACCAACTATACGAAGAACTCAAACATAAAAAACTCATAAAAAAACAACCGCATTTATTTTTGTTTCGGCCGAAACCAGCCCCACTGTTGTGCACAGCATTTTAGAACTCACTCCTGATGAGTTTTTGGTAAAACCATTCTCAATCAAAGAATTGAAAGTGAGGATAGATCGCGTTTTAAAACGTAAGCATGCTCTAAAGAGTATTTACGCATTCATTGATGACGGCAATGATTCTAAAGCGTTAAAACTCATAGATACGGATCTTGATAAGCAGAACCATGCGTACAGTCCTATTTTACTCAAACTAAAAGGCGAAATTTTACTTAGGCTAAAACGCACCGATGATGCCAAGCACTTTTATAAATCAGCCCTAGAATTACAAAAATTCACGTGGGCAAAAATTGGCTTGATTGAGACGTTAATCATAAACAATGAAGATACGCTGGCACAGCGCATGCTAGCAAGCATGATAGAGCACCCAGAGACTAGGCTCGTTGCTTTAAACTTACTAGGTAAACTTGAAGTTAAACTAAACTTACTTGAACAAGCCCAACAAAGGCTAAAAGAAGCCTCATCTATTGCGCCTCGCAATATCAGTAGGCAAAAGTCACTCGGACGAATTGCGTCTCTAAACCATGACTACGAATCAAACTACAATGCCATGAAGGAAATAGCCCTATATGCAAAAAACTCTATCCATGATGGGCCAGATGTATATTTAAATGCAGTAAGAGCTGGCATCGACTTTGCCTTAACAACTGACCAAAGCGAACAAATACAAAGAGTAACCCGACAAAGTCAGCAATATTTAGGTGACTTAAAAAAACAGTTTCCGGATGCCAGTAATCAAGCACAAATAGATGTGTTGCATGCACGCATTCACTATCTAAAAGACGAAAGTAAAAAAGCCCGTCAACTGATTGAGCAGTTAGATGACGAGCCAGCGATACATTCTGTGGATGCTGCTTTAGATAAGGCAAAAGCCTTTCACGAACTTGGCTTTCAAAATAAAGCACAACATTTGTTTACACAAATCATTGAGCATTGTAAGCATCATAAGCAAGTTAGTGACCCAATTACGATGCGCTATATTGAGCAGCAGCAACAAGAACGTAAAGATATCACCATGGGTCCTAAAGAACTAAATAACCATGCGGTCAACCAATTTAAACGAGGCCAATTAGAGGTTGCAATGGAAGCTTTTACTCAGGCTTTTAGGATCATGCCACGAAACACCAGTATTGCACTTAACTTACTCCAATGCATGTTAGATCACACCGGCAAAAGTGGTGGCACGTTTAACTCCACCCTTGCAAAAAAATGTTATCAAACTTTAAGTACAATGCCCCTTGATGCAGAGCAACATGAACGTTTCGCAAAACTTATCTCGCACATACAAGAACTGGGTTTATCACTCGATTAGAGCTTGACCATTGATAATGCATTAACACAATAACGTAACCCACTTGGCGGTGGACCATCGGGGAAAACATGTCCTAAATGTGCATCACATGCGTTGCAAATGATTTCTATGCGCTGCATACCCGCTGAGCTATCGCCAATATAAGCTATCGCATTATCCTGCACAGGTTGAGTAAAAGAAGGCCAGCCAGAACCGCTCTCAAACTTCTCATGTGCGTCAAATAATACATTATCACAGCATACGCATGCATACTTTCCTGGCTCAAACAAGCTGCAACTAGCGCTGCTATATGGCCTTTCTGTACCTTTGTTGCGTGTAACAAAGTAAACCTCGTCACTAAGCTCACTTTGCCACTGCTGTGGGCTTTTCTCGACTCGAAAGGTAGGCTTAAGGCTACCATCAGCCGCAAAATTTAAAATATCTTTCCATTTTAACATAGTAGTACCTTATTTAACTTTGCTTTGCTCTTCAGGCTCAGGCCAATCATTAAAAAAGCAGCTTAAATATTTACTCTTTAGCAAATATAAAATTACCCATAACAGCATCACCATTTGCACAGCAATAAACATCGAAAACTGATAATGACTTTGCGCAGCCTGCATACTCAACCATGTTAAATCAGCAACCGCTGTCGCTAACAGTGGCCAGCGCATATAACGCCAATACGTTGCTAACTTTTGTGAACTCGTTGGTCTGCGTAACGAAAACACAATGGTCGGCACTAACGCGACAGCACCAATACCCAATGCCACAAAAAAATGCATCTTTGACTGAAAAAACAATGACATTAAATCTAAGTCAGGGCGTCGAGCAACCGCTGAAAAAATCCACAACAGATAAGCTCTTAGAAGCACGATTAAAGTGAGGTTAAACCCGAAAGGTGTACGATATACACCATATTTGTCCCAATATTCTGGGCCATACTGCTTCATTGTTCTACTCCAAACGGGTTCATTTTAGCTATAATTGTGTTTACTCGAAGTTAAGAGCAATTAGAACCATACTGTTCATATTCTATGTATCATGGAGTTTAGCTGGCATAGATTCAAGGCTTATCGTTTAGGTTACTTGAAATTAGCCCAACTTACCGTTTATTAGCTCAAATAAAGTAATACCTGATGGCTTTGATAGGGTATTAAAAAACACTCAAACGCAGTGTTTGTTACTATTGTGTACTTTCCCTTCATTGTTTAAAAAGCACTATACAATGCACATTTATTTCTGCTCACAAATTCTAGGGACTGTGATTCTTTGAGATATGAACTTTTTTCAAATCAAGAGTTTTCAATACTAGGTATGGGCTGTGTAACATAGTAATTGATGTTAATAGCACATGACAACGCAGTGTAATCCATTGGTTGAACCTTTTAGGTATTTTTTCTACATTATCACCGAGCTTACATAGAATATGCGACGCAGGCTCTGCCTTGAGGAAACAAGGCTATTTCTTATTATTTTGCTTAACGAGTGCCATTAAGCCAACAGTGCTCAGCGCATTAACACCCTGCACTGTTGCCGCTTGCATCGTAATTTGAGCCTGCTGCTGAGCCGATATCGCATTATGAGCGTTATAACTCAAAGCCTGACTTCTAGCCATTAACAAATTTCCCATAGCCATTGCTGGCGTTTCTCCCACTACTTTTGTATTTACTTGTGTTACTGAGTCTGTTACTTGTTCATTCACTGGCATAGCATTCACCTTATTTTATGTCGTATTAATCAAGTCTTCTGATGAGTATTAAGTAACATGGCAAAAAAAGCGATTACATACTATTACAGCACTCGACCAACAAGCTTGTTTACATCAGCTTCATCAGGCAAACTAGTTGGGAGCCTATAATTGACCAAATATTTAATTTAAACAATGGAATGACTTATATTACCAAAACGATTAGCTACTTTAGGAACATCATTTGAAAATAGTACTTTCAACTTCCCCCACCCAAACACAGCTCGCAGCTATCCATCAAGGAATAGCTGATTTTAATGCACCGTTTTTGCCAAATGACACCCCACATGGCACTGGACATAAATTTGTGATAACCGCGCAAAATGGTGATGAAATAATAGGTGGTCTGCAGGCAAGTATAGCGTGGAGCCACTGTGTTTTGGAGCTGTTATGGGTGAGTGAAAGTGCCCGAGGTTCAGGTTTAGGTTCGCAATTAATGCAACGATTAGAGGTGTTTGCCCATGAACATAAGCTACATCAAATTCGCACTGAAACGCTCGACTTTCAAGCCAAGCCATTTTATGAAAAATTAGGTTTTAGCGTTTATGGTATCCTCGAAAACACCCCGCCTGAGCACACCAGCTACTTTTTGGTAAAACATTTATAATGTCAGTAGCTGACCTTGGCCTCACGCTATTATTGGCCTAACTTCACGCACATTTTAGGTATAAAGCCAGTTGCATTAAATAAGTGACTCAGCAACCAGAAAAAATATTGGCCAGTCGCTATTCTACATGAGCCATTTTTAACGTAGTTAATGACTCATGTAGCTCGCTAGAATGATCAATGGTTACACATATGTATAAAACCTGCTAGTTGTCTGCGGTCACACTCATTCATGCTCAGCAAATAATGCAATTAGAGCCTGTTCATCTAGCACCTCAATACCTAACTCCTGCGCTTTAGTCAGCTTGGAACCTGCCTTTTCTCCGGCAACTAAAGCATGGGTGTTTTTTGAAACACTACCAGACACTTTAGCACCTAGCACCTGCAACCGCGCTTTCGCATCGTTACGATTTAACTGACTCAATGTACCCGTCAATACGTAAGTTAAGCCCGCAAGCGGCTGTTCTTGCTTTGACTTTTGAGCAATATCAGGCCAATTCAAGCCTACTTCAATTAGCTTATTTACAACCTCTTTGTTATGCCGCTCATTAAAGAATGCATGCAAATGCTTGGCAACAATGACGCCTACATCGCTGACTTCTTGCAACGCATCTATTGGCGCCGCTATCACCTTTTCCAGTGTTAAAAAGTGATTTGCCAAATTTTGGGCAGTCGCTTCACCCACCTCTCGAATGCCTAGTGCATAAAGAAACTTAGCCAATGTCGTCGTTTTTGCACTCTCCAAAGCCTCTACTAAGTTTTTCGCTGATTTTGGACCCATTCGTTCCAAAGATTCAAAGTGGCCCTGCTTTAAAATAAATAAGTCAGCCGGTGTATGAACGAGTTCACGCTCTACCAGCTGTTCAACAATCTTATCTCCCAAGCCATCTACATCCAGCGCCTTTCTCGAGGCAAAGTGCTTAATTGCTTGCTTGCGCTGCGCTTGGCACACCAAGCCGCCTGTACAACGCGTCACGGCCTCCCCTTCAATACGCTCAATATGAGAGTCACACACAGGGCAACTGGCTGGAAATTCGATTTCTTTGGCGTTATCCGGACGACGTTCTAACACAACCTGCGTAACCTGTGGAATAACATCCCCGGCTCGGCGCACGATCACCGTATCACCAACTTTAACGCCTAAACGCTCTATTTCATCACGGTTATGCAAAGTTGCATTCGATACCGTTACACCACCTACAAACACAGGCTCTAAGCGTGCAACGGGTGTAATTGCGCCGGTACGCCCGACTTGAAACTCAACATCAAGTAACTGTGTGATCTCTTCTTGTGCTGGAAACTTAAATGCGATTGCCCAGCGTGGCGCTCGCGCGACAAAGCCTAACTGCAGCTGGTAAGCTTTGTTATTCACTTTAATAACCACGCCATCAATTTCATAAGCCAAGTTAGCACGTCGAGTTAAAATGTCATGATAATAGGCAAGCACCGCTTTGGTGCCTGATACTAATCGTGTTTCAGGGCACATAGGAAAGCCCCACTGCGTTAACTTTTTGAGCTGTGCAAAATGCTCATTAGGTAACTCAGCACCTTGTACCACGCCCAGAGAATAAGCATAAAACATCAATGGCCGCTTAGCCGTCACTTTTGAGTCTAATTGACGCAAGCTGCCAGCTGCTGCATTACGCGGGTTAGCAAAGGTTTTTTCACCTTTGGCTATAGCTGTTTCATTCAAACGTGTAAATCCAGCGCTGTCCATAAAGACTTCGCCACGAACTTCCAGCTCTTGTGGAATATTATCGCCACGTAAGCGCAGTGGAATGTTACGAATAGTTTTCACATTCTCGGTGATATTTTCCCCCACCTGTCCATCACCGCGAGTTGCCGCCTGCACCAATATTCCATCTCGATATAAAATCGATACAGCTAGGCCATCAAGCTTAGGCTCACAGCAAAAATCAAGCTCGTCAGCACTAAGTAAGCGCTCCTTAATTCGGCGATTAAATGCCGAAAACTCTGCGTCATCAAACGCATTGTCAAGCGATAACATAGGTACTTGGTGTGTTACTTGCTCAAATTTCCCCAGTGCTTGACCACCCACTTTTTGTGATGGCGAATCGACAGTTAACAATTCAGGGTTAGCTGTTTCAAGCGCTATTAGAGCTTGCATTAAACGGTCATATTCAGCATCTGGGACCACTGGATTATCCATGACATAATATTGATAATTGTGATCTTCTAACTGTGCTCTCAAACTAAGAATTTGACTATTTATTGACTCTGACATTGCTACCTCTAAAACACAAAAGCCACGACCCTTTAAGAGCGTGGCTTAAAATTAATTTAGCCTTTGGGCTTATGAAAACTCACGTACCTTTTCTACATAAGCGCGTACGGTACTTACACTCAATGGTTCACGATGGCTATCTAATACAGTTGCACCAAATTCATCAGCCAACTTCTTCGCAGCACCGTGGAGCATGTTAAATGCAGCTAAGCCATCACCATCGCATGGTAACGTCATAAACAAGCTCACCCCAGCAGTACTAAATTGTTCCATATTATCAATATCAAACGTACCTGGGTTAAACATATTTACTAACCTAAATAGTACCGGACCATTACCCGAAGGCTCTACATGACGATTAAAAAAGCCCTCATCCGAGTATTTAAAGCCCAGACTCAACACCGATGGCAATAAGCGAGAACCCGCCATTGTTAACCCTTGCGGCATTTCAATGTGCAAAATGATAAACTCCTGGGCTTGTGGGGCATCACTCTTTGCGTCATCAACTTGGCTGGCGCTTTGATCGTCACCCGTTTCATCATGCTCTGCCAACTCTACTGGATCAGAAGTATCATGGTGAGGTTCATCATCGGTTGCAGCAAAACTCAATTCGCCAATATCAGGCTCATCATCAAGCGTTGCTGTGCCATGTTCATCATTCGGTTTTGATTTATGACTATCTGGCTGCACTCTAGGCTGTGGTTGTTCATCACTATTCTTTTTACGCACTGACCAAAGTCCATGGATCAGCAATCCACCAATCACTAATGCGCTGATCACGATTAACGCCCATCTCAATTCTGTGGCCATCACTCACCTTTTTATTATTACGCTTGTGCCATCTGCACTGCTTGTTCAATATCAACGGCAACCATACGCGAAACCCCAGGTTCTGCCATAGTTACCCCCGTCAACCTACCAGCCATTTCCATGGCTATTTTATTGTGGCTGATATAAATAAATTGCACCGTTTGTGACATCTCTTCAACCAAACGACAAAATCGTCCAACATTGGCATCATCAAGCGGCGCATCAACTTCATCAAGCATACAAAATGGTGCAGGATTAAGTCTAAATATAGAAAACACCAATGATAATGCGGTCAGCGCTTTTTCTCCACCACTTAACAGATGAATTGTCGAGTTTTTCTTACCTGGTGGTCTGGCCATGATAGAAACACCACTTTCTAGTAAGTCATCACTGGTTAATTCCAAGTAGGCACTACCACCACCAAATACTTTCGGAAATAACTCGGCTAAGTCTTCATTAACTTGCTCAAATGTAGCTTTAAAGCGCGTTTTAGTTTCTCTGTCTATTTTCTTTATTGCCCCTTCAAGGGTATCAAGTGCGGCACTTAAATCAGCTAATTGAGTATCAAGGTACTCTTTTCGCGTTTTAGTTTGTTCAAATTCGTCAATTGCAGCTAAATTGACAGCCCCTAATTGAGACAAATTTTGGCTTACTTTAGTTAATCGCGCCTGATGTTCGTTTGGTGTTGCTTGACCTGTTAACTGCTCTAACACCGATTTTAAATTTTGCTGTAGCTCTTGCAATGGCTCTAAAGCGCCTTGAGCTTTAATCATTAACCCTTGCTCGTCTAATTTTAATTGCTGCAACTTATCATTGAGCACCTGAACCTCAGATTGCGCACTTTTCAAGCTTGCTTGTTTTTCTTGTAGTTTAGTTTTTGCTTCATTGAGCTGTGCTTGTAGCGCCAATAAAATATTTTGCTGCTGTTCATGTTCTGCTAATAACAAAGCAATTTGCTCATCGGCCTCTGCTTGCGGTTCTTGCAATAACATTTGCTCTTCTAGTAACTCTTGTAAGTGCGCATGAGCTTGTGTTTGACTTTGTGCTAAATGCTCAGCTTTTGATTGGCTTAACTGCCAGTCACTGTTTGCTTGTTGCTGTGCCAATTTTGCATCATGTAACAGGTGCTGCGCTTTTTGTTTAGCACTTAATGCAGCTTGTAGTGCTTTTTTGGCTTGTGTAAATTCACCATCAAAATGCGCATGCTGTTGCGCCAAACTTGTTAGCTGTTGCTTGCAGTCGTCCAACAGCTGCTGACACTGTATCATTTGCTGTTCTTGAAGCGCATACTTTGCTTGTGTACTGAGTAACTGCTCTGAAAGTACCTGCTGTTTTTCTTGCCATACAGCCACTTGCTGTATCAGCATATCGATACGAGTTTGGCTACTTGCCATTTCTTGAGCAAGCTGATGCACCTGTGTTTTATTCAGTTGCTGAGCATGACAGCAGTCTTTATAGGCCAGTTCTAATGTGTCTAACTGCGCACTCAAATCAGTTTTTTTCAACTTGAGTAAAGGCAACTGCTGTTCAAGGTCCCTTAATTTAGCATGCTGTAGCAATACACTACCACTTTGCTCAGCACTTGTATTACTTGAACGCCAATTTGCGCCATACATGCAAGCATTCCTGTCTATGGCAAGCAACCATTTTTCATTATCGGCATAGACTTGCCCTTGCTCAAGTAACTGAATATGGTTCAATAATGCAGGGTAACACCCTGATTCAATCACACTGGCCACAGAACCCAATACACTCGGCTGTTCCAATGGCCAAACAGCATCATTGCTCAATGCTAACGCTGATTTTAACTGTGTTAAGCCAAGCAGTGCACGTTCAACAACCTGTTCATAACCGACCTGTACACGTAAATCTGTTAGATAACTCTGCTCGCTCGTACTATTTTTTTTCACAAGTACTTGATTAAGCGCATTAACATTTGCAACACAGTTAGCATGTTCTGTTTGGCAATCTTGGTACTCATTGTAGAGTACCTCTTTTTTTCCCTGTAACTCAGTCAAACGTTCTGTGAACTCACATGCTTGCGACTGTAAACGCGCCATATCTTGCGTCTTTTCACTGTATAACTGACGTTGCTCAACAAGTTCAGCTTCTAAGTTTTGTTCTTTTAATTGGTATAGCTGCTCATCGATAACTTGATACTTCTCTTGTGCATGGGTGTAAGCCTGTTGTGCAATAGAAAAATTTTGTTGAGCTTGATGTTGTGCTTGTAACGCATTATTTTGTTGGGTTTGTAACGTTTGTTGCTGCGCTTCTAATTCACTAAAGTCTTCTAATAACGATTGATGGTGCTCATCACACTCTTGATGTTTCGCTTGATGAATAAGCCCATCTTCGATGCTTTGTTGCAATACATCATAGTGTTGTGCAACTTGTTCTTTTTGCGCGACTAATAAGTGCCCTGCCTCGCTATAAACCTGTTGCTGTTTATCAATGCTTTGCTGCACATGACGTAACTTATCAACTATGTGTATCTTTTGCTGTTCAGTGCGAGTTAGCTCAGTATGGATTTGATGAATACTATCTTGCTGGACACTTATTTCATCACTAATATGGGCCACTTTGCCCTCTAAAGTGGCAAGCACATCATCATGACCACCATGGGCGGTATTTAAAAAGTTGAGTTGTTGTTGCAATTGACCAATTTGCGCTGATTTTTCTAATTGCTTTTGGTGCAACACTTGCCACTTAAGTACCGCAAGTTCGCCTTTTAAAGTGCGCTCTTGTGCTTTTAATGCCCGGTACGATTTAGCTTCTTCGGCTTGAAGAGCAAGTTTATCGAGTTGGACTTGTAGCTCTTGCCGAACATCTAATAAGCGTTCTAAATTCTCGCGGGTACTTTTAATACGCGTTTGCGTTTCTCTTCGCCGTTCTTTATATTTTGATACGCCCGCAGCTTCTTCTAAAAAAACTCTAAGCTCTTGTGGCTTGCTTTCAATTAAACGCGAGATCATTCCTTGCTCTATAATGGCATAACTACGCGGTCCAAGGCCTGTTCCTAAAAATATATCGGTAATATCGCGTTTTCTGCATTTGCTGCCATTTAGAAAATATAGCGACTGTCCATCTCGAGTCACTAATCGTTTAATTGCTACTTGGTTCCTGTCTACAAGTGTGCCCGGTAAACGCCCTTGAGCATTATCAAATACAAGCTCGACTGAGGCTTGTGAAATTGCTTTGCGGTTAGTTGAGCCATTAAAAATGACATCAATCATCGCATCACCACGCAAATTTTTGGCTGAGCTTTCGCCTAGCACCCAACGCACGGCATCAATCACGTTAGATTTACCACAGCCGTTAGGGCCAACCACACAGGTCATGGGATCAGGGAATGGTATTTTGGTCGGTTCAACAAACGACTTGAAACCCGCCAATTTGATACTGCTTAGCCGCATATTATTATTTTTATTCACTACTTATAGAAAAAGATAGCAAAACAAGTAGTAAAAATTAACTACCGCGCTTTATATTATCTAAAATTATACCCGTTGCCATTGCCACATTAAGCGACTCAGCAGCACCAAATGCAGGTATCGTTATAGATGTATTTATATATTGGCTAGCTTGCTCACGAATACCGTGGGATTCACTGCCCATTACCAGCACTCCTCGCTTTGCAAAAGCCGTAGTATGGACGCTTTGCCCATCTAAGAATGCCCCATAAATTACGCCATCATAGCATGAGAGAAACGCGGGCAAATTAGTGCGTACAACATTAATACGAACAAATGATCCCATCGTTGCGCTGATCACTTTTGGATTTAAATGATCAGCACAGTCATCGCTGAGCACAATTTGTTTAAAACCATACCAATCAGCAACGCGAATAATCGTGCCTAAATTACCGGGGTCAGAAACACCATCTAGGGCTAGGATCATCCCTGATTCGTTTATGGCTTGTGGTTCTGGAAATTTGACTATCGCAATTGCAGCACTGTTGCTGGTTAACGTACTGGCTTTAGTCAAACTTTCATTGTCGGTCTCTATATACTGAATACTTTGCAATTGTGCTTGATGTTCAGCGATAAACTGCGCACTTGCAAACAGCTGTTCAATTGCGACATTGGCAGTCAATAGTTCCTGCACATTCTTCTGGCCTTGCACTAAGTACAGACCATGTTGTTTTCGATATTTTTTTTGCGCCAACGCGCGTAACAACTTTAATTGGTTTTTAGAGATCATAGCTACCCCAGCAGAAGAATAAGGGATTATACCTGAGGCAGCACAGAATGCGAGAGCGCGAAGTGTTAGATTACTCGTCGTCGGTCATCCAAAAAAACGTCACCGCCAAACGTTTATCCACACTGCTATGACCAAAATAATCATTGGCACTGTGTGCCAAATTCCCTTTAAATAATGCTAAACGATTGAAACAGTTTCAATCTCAAGATCTTCATACCAAGCGCTAATTGGCAGAGCCTCTATGTTTAAGGCATCGACTAAGTTTTTATAGGGCGCATATACTGCACTTCCCTCTGCAGCATGATTTGCATAGCGTAAACGGTAAAATGAAGTACCTGAGTGAGCTCTTGGTTTAGGCGTTAAATACAACACAGCCGCATAACGACACAACTGCCTATTATCGACATGTGGGTGTGCTGCACCTTCTTCATCTCCAACTAAAATTGCAGTGTTAGTATCAACCACAACCTGATTAGATTTTGCAACCCAAAACTTATCTTTACCTAACTTTTCTTTCACCCATAGCTCAACTTGCTGACGCTCTTCATCTATCAACGCGTTTGGTATCGCTGGTAATTCCTCTTTACCCGTTAGTTTGATATGGACATATATCGCCAAAATGACTTCTAGCCTAGATATAATGATAAATACCAGTCATTTTATTTCTACCACAATTGAAGTAAATATATTTTTAAAATGGTTTGTAATGACTGATGTTAAATTTAGTCAAATACTCTAAGGGGTTTAGCGAAGGTTTGCACCTTTAAGTGGGTAGGTTTTTAATATTGAAAAAAATAGTGACATAAAAGTGCAGATAATTTTTAAAGAGGGGCTGTTATGCCCCTCTATTTTATATGAAAACGATTATCTAAAAGTCACTGTCACTTCTTCTGAACAGATATTTTCGCCAACACAGATTTTATATACATACTGCTGCTGTGTAGCTTGACGAATAAAGTCACGATAAATACCTGTATTATCCGCTGTGGCTACCTTAGCGCCATCACGATAAACATCGATACTATCTGATGATACCCCATGATAAGCAAGTTCAACACGCGCATAATCTAAGCGTGTTTTGTTTGCACGCTTAACTTTAAGTTCAATTTCTTGGTCAACTACAGTTACTGAATGTACTTTAGTGCTTGTAAGACCGGTTTCATCTGTCACAGTCAATGTCACGTCATAAGTGCCTGCACTTGCAAACTCATGTGTAGGGTTTTGCTCAGTTGATGCATTACCATCACCAAAGTCCCAAGCCCAACTAGCAATATCGTTATTTGCATCAGTACTTGTATCTGTGAAAGTCGCGGTTAGCATATCAGCGACAAAGCTAAAGCCTGCCACAGGTTCTGCAGGTGACACATCACCCAAACCGGTCAACGTTAATGACCACTGGTTTAATGTGCCTGTATCTTGCGCAAAAGTATCTTCTACTGTTAATACCCAATCACCGGCTGCATTCTCACCATTGAACGCATCTGACTCAAACGAGTCATTAATATCATCAGCACTGCCACCCGCTTTATTATGAAGCGTTGCAGTTGTACCTGCAGGTGACGTTAATGTCACAACCAAATCACCAATGTATGTATGGGTAATGTCTAAGAAAGTACTTGAGTCAAACACAACTACATCATCATTTACACTAATAACTGAAGTCACAGCCGTTGGGTCATTATCAGGGATGTCTACACTTGTATCATTGCTATAGTTGAACTCATTTAATCCTTGAGGATAAACAAACAACGACACTTGTTTAGTCTCAACAAGCTCTCCACTGGTTGCGGTTACATTAAATGTATAGCTGCCCCAACTGGTATCGTCTGATGTTGGTACTGTTAATGAGAAGCTTAGACCTGGTTGCACAACATCTGTTGACAATACAGCACCTGGTAAATCACTTTCTACTGTAAGTGCAACATCACCCGTCCAATCAGCAACTGATAACACATCAAAGTTATAAGTGGCACTTTCACCAGCAACAATTTCTTGCGAAGCAGGGCTTGCTGATAATCTAAAGCCAGGCTCAGGATCGGCATATTCAAGCGCACTAGCTGCATTTAAACGCTTACCTGATACAACTTTGCCGTTTAACGCTTCATTATCATCACCAGAGTCCATAAGTACTGCTTTAAGCTCTTGCGTTGTTAAAGTTGGATTAACAGAAAGTGTTAATGCTGCGACACCCGCAACGTGTGGAGTAGCCATTGACGTACCAGAATAAGTATCATAACCGCCACCTGGAACAGTAGATAAAATAGCTGAACCTGGTGCGCCTAAATCAACACTAACCAAACCCCACTGAGAAAAGCCTGACATCGCATCGGTATCAGTGGTACTTGCAACAGATAACACTGACTCATGCTCATAGCTTGATGGGTAATGTGGGCTTAAGTCATTATCAACCGCACTGTTACCTGCTGCGGCAACGAATAAAATACCCGCTTGCTCAGATGCGGTTAATGCATCTGCCATTGCTTGGTTAAAACCACCGCCGCCCCAGCTATTGTTTGACACTCGCACATCAACACCCGCTTCACGTAAACCAACTAGGTAATCGATACACTTGATAGCATCTGAGGTTGAACCACTACCAGATGCATCTAAGAATTTACAACCAACAATGGATACTTCATGGTTCACACCGACTACACCTGTAGCATCGTTACCCACTGCACCAATAGTTCCTGATACGTGTGTTCCGTGGCCTTGGTCATCCATAGGGTCGCCTACATTAGTAATCGCGTTGATACCGTGGATATCATCAATGTAACCATTACCATCGTTATCGATGCCATCTCCTGGGATTTCATTAGGGTTTATCCACATATTTGCAGCAAGATCTGGATGCGTATGATCAACACCCGTGTCAATAACACCAACCACCACATCGCGGCTACCAATAGACACATCCCATGCTTCGGGTGCATCAATATCCGCATCTGCAACACCACCAGTTTGACCTGTATTATTTAAACCCCAAAGCTCACCAAATCTAGGATCATCTGGCATACCCTGAACACTCACTTTATAATCAGGCTCTGCATATTCAATTGCTGGATGATTATTTAAAGCTTTAAGTGCATCCTTTACATCACTTTTGTCTAACTTGAATTTAGCCAAGCGACCTTTTAGAACATGTCGATATGCATCATCAATTTCATCTTGGTTAAGGTCACTGATTTTAGCTGCAACTAGCTTTCTCGCCGAAATACGCTGCTCTTTTGATGCATTTTTCTTATAAACAACGATTAGCGCGTCATCAGCAGCACTTATTGTTTCTTTATCAATATGAATAGCAGCCTGTGAAAGACAAGGAATTAATGCAAGAGTTAGAGCTGATAATTTTAATTTCATTGTTGGGATCCATTAAGTTTATTGTATTAAGCCGCATGCAACACGCATACAACCTAAGTAACAAGTAGCTTCAAATATTGACGCTACTCACTTAGAGTTCCCGCTTATTTAAATTGAGTATAAAATAAATCTACTAGCACTTTGTCATGCACAATAACAAAGTGCTCAAACATAAAATTTAGCAACGCACTTAGCAAACACCAAAAACATGCATCGTGCAAGCAAGTAAGTCTAAAATCACAAAAACTGATTAAAAGCATAAGAAAGCACATTAAATTAACAATAATGTATGAATAAAGTATTCTAACCACCCAAATAAAACCAATACTTTTTTACTGCATCTTATGAATAGCTTCATTAAAAAATTTCAAATTACTGTTTTATTTACACTTTTAATTCATTAAAATTTCGTATTCCTTCTTCAGGTACTCTTCTCTAATGTGGGGTACAAGGTAATCAGTGACGTAAAATTGAAACAATATGATAACAAAGAACAGGGCTCACCTAGCAACATCACACCGCACTCGCTTTAACAAGCTCGCGGCAATGCTAGCTACCTTGATAAGTTGTCATGGCGCTTTTGCAAGCTCTGAAGACCTAAAAGAGTCCCCCTTATCTTTGAGTATAAACCCTTCGTTGTCGGTACATGCACAGTTACAAGCAACGATAAAGCAAAACGGAACATTCAATAAAGCAACGATAAAGCAAATAGGTAACGAGTTGAACTTGGTGTCACTCGTGCAATTGGGTTCAAACAACTTGGCCGAAATAACACAAGCAGGCGCTAACAATAGCGTTAACTTGGTTCAATATGGCGATAACAACTTTACGTCCATAGTGCAGCAAGGTGACGCCAATATCGTAAATCTAACGCAACTTGGTGAACAAACACTGCTGATAAACCAACTTGGTAATGAGATGGTGCTCAACGTCAGCGTTACAAAATAAAACTGGATACACAAGGACAATATCATGCTTAAAAAATCACTCATCACCTGCGCCATTGCAATGGCGCTAGGTTATGGTACTGCAGCTTTCGCAGCACAGCCTGATAGTAAAAATACGCAAGATACAATTCAAAGCGACTTCATGGCTGGCGCACAACAAAACCGTGTAGAAATCACACAAAACTCTACAGCGGGTGCCACTACTGGTAACGAAATTAACTTATTGCAAAGTGGTGAAACCAATGGAGCACAAACCAGCGTAACTGGCGATGCAAACCAAATTTCAGCAGAGCAAAAAGGTAATAACAATGTTCAACTTACTCAAGTTAACGGGCAAAGTAATCATATAACTAACTACCAAACAGGTAACGATGCTGCCACAAAAATTGAACTAACTGGCGACGCTAATATGTTGTCGTTTGCGCAAAGCGGCGATGCGGGCCAAGGTGGGATTGGTAATCAAATAAGGCTAAAGGCACAAGGCGATGATAATATCGTCAATGTGACTCAAAGCGCGGGCGGACATTGGGCATTTATTGATGACTTAGAAGGTCACAATAATGAAATCACAATTGATCAGCACGGCGAATGGCACGAAGTCAAACTTAATGAAATCATTGGCGAAGACAATGAATTTGAAATTAAGCAAGAGGGTTATTGGAATGTAGTCGAAGTTAATGAGTTAACGGGGAACGACAACGACCTAGAAATAAAACAAGAAGGTGACCGTAATAACTTTCAAATTGATTTATTAAATGGTGATGACAACAACCTCAACACGCAGCAATTTGGCAACACAAACTCAATTGAGTTTGCTGTTATCGAAGGTGAAGAAAATACATTAATCGTTCAACAACGTGGCGATGATAATGACTTTACCAGCGGTATGATTTTAGGTGCCGACAATACCCTAAATGCACAACAATCTGGCGAACTAAATGAGCTAGAAGTTGACATTGTAGGGGATGATAACGCCTTTAACTCAACACAAATAGGCGATCAAAACAAAGCGTATATGGGCACAATTGGTGATAATAACCTATTTACCAATATCCAGCTCGGTGATAATAATGACAGTCACATTGCCAACTTTAATGGCTCAGACAACACCTTTGCAATTAACCAAGTTGGAGACGCCAACAAAGCACTAATACAAACGTCTTACCCTGATACGGCTTTAGCAACAACAGGTAACTCAATATCTGCTACCCAAAATGGTAATGAAAATGGTGTGAGTGTGACTTTGAGCAGCGAAGTAGCTAGTCAAAATAACACCATCGATTTGATGCAAGACGGTAATTTAAATGCCATCGACTTAATGCTAGAAGGCTCTAACAACAGCGTTGATATTGCCCAAACGGGTGACATGAATATGGTTGTCGGCCTTAACCAAGGTGCTTTTGAAATAGCTGGTAACGACTTAAGCTTTAATGTTGTGCAAGACGGCACTGGAAACTTAGTTGAAGGCAGCATGTCTCAGCTAAACGGTGATGTATCTGTGACCCAACTCGGTGATTACAACACGACTACAATCGTACAGCAGTAATTTAATAGACAACCAATTAAAAGTGGTGCCTCAGGGCACCTTTTTATTCCTAGGTACAACCTATGTCAATAGAGTGCATTAGCAAATTAATACCTGAGCGCTTTAGTCTCTTCATCAAGTCAATACGTGTATTCATCACGACAGTGACTATGTGTTCGCTTCTGCTGATGAGCACAGTGAGTAAATCAGTCGACATTGGTGGCTTTTTATTAGATCAAAGTATCAGCCGCTCTGGGCATAATTTTTACCGGCAGCTGAGTGTCCTTTGGCAAGATATTCCTTCAACAGCAGGCGCAACTGTGACTATCAAGGAAACATTAATACCTAAAGCTGGAACAATTTTAACCGTAGAACTAAATAATCAGATGGTCTACACCACCTACTTAGGTCGGCGTTTAAAACCCATTGACGACCAAGTAGAACAAGCGGCACTTATTTTAATTAAAGTACTTGCTAGTAATAACTTCAGCAAGTTTAGTGATGACTTATCAAGCAGTGGTCTATAACTATGAAAAAACACCTACTCTTTATGTTGGCTATAAGCCAAAGTAGCTACGCCAGTGAGCTAGTCTACACACCTATCAACCCTAGTTTCGGCGGTAGTCCGCTCAATGCTAGTATGCTAATGAATAAAGCCCAGGCACAAAACAAACACAAAGCGCATACGGAACCAAAAAGTTATGCTGAAAAAATGCAGGAGTCACTTGAGCGATCTTATATCAATAGAATCGTACGTGAAGTAACTGACTTAGCATTTGGTGAAAGCTCTGACGAAAACGTCTTTGGTCAGGATTCAATATTTACCAGCGGGGACCACCAAATTAGAATGCTAACCAGTAACCCCGATAGCATTACAATAGAGATTACGAACCTTATCTCTGGAGAAGTAACCACAATAGAGATCCCGAGGTTTGCTAATGCGCTTCCATAAAATACAATTTATTAGCTTATTTTTCATAACCTTAATTTCAAGCGGGTGCTCTCATATCGCAAATACCCTACCGCCAGAAATAACTAAAGCGCAAACATTAGCACCAACAGATACCTATGAGGATCTCAATTCATTACCAAAACCGATGGGCAGCATTCCTGTTTCAGTTTATTCATTTCGCGATCAAACAGGCCAATACAAACCAATTGCCAACGTTAGTTCATTTTCTACTGCGGTGACACAAGGTGCCTCTGCGATACTGGTTCAAGCACTCAGTGAAACGCCATGGTTTGTCCCCGTTGAACGTGAAGGTTTGCAAAATATTCTCACGGAGAGAAAAATCATCCGTGCAGCACAAGACAGTAATGGCAATGAAAGTGACAAACTCCCACCACTTAAAACGGCTAAAATTATTCTCGAAGGCGGTATTATTAGTTACGACTCAAACACTAAAACCGGAGGTTTGGGTGCTGAATACTTTGGTATTGGCTTATCTGAGCTATATCGCGAGGATGTGATTTCTATTTATATGCGAGCAGTAGATGTACGCACAGGCGTTGTATTGACCTCCGTTGCAACAACAAAAACCGTGTTAAGCTTTGAAGTACGAGCTGGTTTTTTTAGATATGTCAGCTACAAGCGACTTGCTGAAGCTGAAGGGGGTTATACTAATAACGAGCCTATGCATATCTGTGTAAAGCAAGCTATCGAAAAAGCATTAGTAGACCTTATCCATAGCGGCATAGATAAAGGTATTTGGTCTGCCCGCCCCCCTACTCAGAATAAGACCGAGTCAACGCATCAGGAAAAAATTGCCTCGCCCAGTTAAGCAACTCTATACGGTTTCTTGATTTAGTTTTTCGAAAAGCGCTATAGAGATGAGTCTTTACAGTATGATCGCTAATATGTAATCGATTAGCGATCTCTTTGTTTTGCGCCCCTTCAGCAATTAACTTAACGATAGTTTTCTCACGTTTGGTTAAATTAAAGGTGCCATCTTCAAGTTGCGGTGCCGGCGATGGACTGCTGAAGATAGCATGCTCTATTAATAGTTCAGAAAAAGTGCTACTGATAATGCTGCGTCGAAACCAGAGTTCACCTTCTTTCATCGCTTTGATGCCTTTTAGTTTTATATCCGGCTCATCTTTGGCATAAATGACCCCCTTAACTCCCGCTAACAAGGCTCGGCGTTCATCAACCAGACCTTCCGAGGCGTTAAATAATATAAGTGACTTTCTTTTCGCTAGTACCGCCATATCAAAAGAATATACTTCTTCACATGAAAAGCCGGTTAAGTCTACAAAAACCATTTGCTCAATGGGAAGCTCCATCAGTGCTTTATCGCATTGAAGTACATTGGCAGTTATATTTAAAAGTTTAAGTAAGCTTCTAATGCTATCAAGGTTTTCATCCGATCTACATACAGCAGTTCGGGTTACTATCGTCGCTTTACAATTTACTTTGCCCATATTCGTTCCTACTATACTGAGTGGCATATTAAACCTATGCCTATGCTGTTCCCGTGTATCTTCAAGCTACACAAAATCCACTTATATGTAAATATTATGTTTTATAACCAATTGAGTCATATTTTATAAAAAAACAATAAAATCATTTACATCATGAATTTAGGCAAAAAAAGACAATAAATATTTCGAACTTTTTTTTAACAAACCATACATAAATTATTATTCTTTAAACATCAGCACCTAAAACTAATAAATTTTTATTAAAGTAAACTCTCTCACGGCCGATTTATCTAAAGTATGAGTGGATGATTACGATATTCTTTTTGTCGTGATTAACATTACACAGCAAATTAGTGTATGTGGTAATAATGAAAAAATGTAGGCTAAATAAGTATGGGGATTGAGTTTAATGTGATCATATTAAATATGATCGTGCTTAGTATTGCGTATGGGCTTATTTATCCTTACTGCGCCAACACACTGAAAAAAATATCATTGCAAGATGCGATAGCTGCAAGTGTATCTTTATCCGTTGTCGGGTCAGTTTTTTATCACAGTGACGCACGCTTTAGCTTTATATTTACTGATATGAATTGGTTTTGGTTTACACTGGTCTCCTTTATTGCTCTCGAAGTTCCACTGTTTATCTGGTACGCCAAGCGTTACCACTTACCTTTTCCTAGTCGCTAATAAATGCCAAACATGTCATTCGACATTTATTAAATGGTTAGGGTCGATGTTTTATAGCCCAAAGGTGCAATAACTCATATGCAATGGTCGCAGCCATAATTGCTGTTAACTCACTTTGATCGTATGCTGGTGAAACTTCAACAACATCCATACCTATGATATTAACCCCTTGTAGAGCACGTAAAATCTTTAATACTTTGTCGCTACTTAATCCTCCACACACTGGCGTGCCAGTACCTGGCGCAAAAGCGGGGTCTAAACAGTCAATATCAAACGTTACATATACAGGTAAATCCCCCACCCGTGATTTAATCAGTTGCGCTATTTGAGTCGCGCTTAAATCATTTGCTAGCATCGCATCAATAACATCAAAATCATGATTATCTTGATTGTACTCGGTACGTATACCAATCTGCACTGAATGCTTTGCGCTTATTAGGCCTTCTTTTGGTGCATGATAAAACATGGTGCCATGATCATAGCGTGAGCCCTGACTATAAGTATCAGTATGTGCATCAAAATGAACCAATGCCATTTGCCCATAGACTTTATGATGCGCTCGCAACAGTGGTAAAGTTACAAAATGATCTCCACCTAACCCTAACAACGCTTTACCTTGTTGTATTATTTGCTGCACTGCCAGTTCGAGCTGAGCGGTAAAATATTCAGGATCACCTACAGGATAAGTAAAATCCCCCGCATCAGACACACTCAACTTATCCCACAATGAAAAATTCCAAGGGTATTTCCTCGACTCCCATGCTAAATGTACTGAGGCTCGACGAATCGCATCAGGTCCGAGGCGCGCCCCCGGACGACCCGATGTTGCTAAATCAAACGGTAACCCTAGCACCACGACATCAGAGTTAATATTCGTCATATCATGCACCATCGGCTGGCGTAAAAATGTCATACCATTTGAATATAAAGAATGATCGGTATGATCAAATAGCTGGCTCATAAGTTACACACCTTCTAGATAAGTATACCCATCAAGCCCGTGCTCAAGCTCAGCAAGATAAATTGTTTGCTCATGCTTAGGTAATTTGCTTTTTACCAACTTCGCAAAGTTAGCTTTAAACTGTGCGACATCTAAGTGCACATACCTCATCATATCAGCAACACTATCACCAACATCTACTTCGCCTAAGTGTAACAAACCATCATTGTCTAGTGTTGCAACGACCGTATGCGTATCTCCAAATAAGTTGTGCATATCACCCAGTATCTCTTGGTAGGCACCCACTAGAAAAAAGCCAAGTAAGTAGGGCTGGCTAGCATGGTACTCAGGCACTGGTAATGTACTTTCAATACCTTGTCCATCTACATAATGTTCGATAGCACCGTCAGAGTCACACGTTATATCCAATAGTACTGCACGCTTTTTAGGCTGAACATTTAAACCGCTTAATGGCAATACAGGAAAAACCTGCTCAATACCCCATGCATCCGGCAAAGATTGAAATAATGAAAAGTTAACAAAGAACTTGTCAGCTAACTTAGCACTGAGTTCATCAATGATTGGACGATGAAAACGGTTTTTGTTATCCATACGCATATTAAGTTCATAACATACTCTGAGGTTAACTTGCTCAGCCCAAGCTCGCTGCTCTAAGCTCAATAGCCCCATAGCAAATTGATCATGAGCTTGGGTTATATCACTTTGTGTATCATGATAAATTTCAATCAAAGCACGGTCATCTCGCTGTCCATTTAGCGCTTGCCATGATGTCCACATATTATGTAACAAATGAGGGGCGTCTTGAACTGGCGCAACCATCACTTCAGGCTGATAACTCTCTGTACCAATCACATCAGTGATCAGTACCGCGTGATGTGCCGTAAGCGCACGTCCTGATTCAGAGATAATCTTTGGCATCGGTTGCTGATACTGTTTGCATGTATCACCTATAGTATGCACGATGTTATTGGCATATTCCGCCAAACTATAATTCATCGAGTTATGTGATTGGCTTCGAGTTCCATCGTAATCAACTGCAAGCCCACCACCCACATCTAAGCATTGTAACTTGGCACCCAAACGGCGCAATTCACAATAAAAGCGTGCGGCTTCACCCACACCAACCCTTACATCTCTAATATTGGCCATTTGCGAGCCAAGGTGAAAATGCACTAATTGTAATGCACTTAACAACTTAGCCTGCGCTAGCTGATTTATCACCGTCAATACTTGAGACGCAGATAAACCAAACTTAGACTTTTCTCCACCACTAGCTTGCCACTTGCCTTTACCTTGGGAAGCTAATCTAACGCGCAGCCCTAAACGTGGTGTTACGTTCATCTCTTTGGCTTGCGCCATAACAATATCTAACTCTGAGCGTTTTTCTAAAACAATATAAACTTGGTGACCAAGCTTCTCACCTAGCAGCGCTAAACGCACATATTCTTTATCTTTATAACCATTACACACGATAACTGCGGAAGTTTGTTCACTCATGGCAAGCACAGTTAATAGCTCAGCCTTACTACCAGCCTCTAAGCCTAATTGTTTTTTTGGTGCTTTGGCTTGGCTCGCTATAATTCCTTCAACAACCTCACGTTGTTGATTAACTTTAATTGGATATACCAACAAGTAGTCTTCAGGATATTGATAATTCGCAATTGCTTGGTTAAATGCATCACAAATACTATGTACACGCTGGCTTAAAATTTGAGGAAAACGTATCAAAGCAGGTAAAGTATACCCTTGAGACTGAATCTGCTGAGCGATGTTTTCTAAAGTCACGGCATGCTCTGGCTGCGCCAGTTTAGGCATTGCGGTAACCGCTCCTTGCTCATTAATGCCAAAGAAACCTTGGCTCCAGTGGCGCACGTTATAACAATCACGCGCGTGTTCAGAAGAAATATCTTTGGTCATTATCGTTCCTTAAAAAGGTAAAATACTCAATGCTTATTTTTGCGCATTAAAATAAATTCACGCTCGTATGTCTAACGAAATATTTCACTCGTCTAGAGCAATAAAATCACTTATTAACAACAAAAAATTACACACGAAAAAGGCACCTTTCGGTGCCTTGGTTTTCATTAACTTTATTTTACAAGGAACATCAAATTACTCTGACTTATCAATCAAAGTGATTGGAATTAGTTAAATCTCAGCATGATGCAATAAGCTATCAACAATTTCGCTAAATGAATTTGCAGACTTCACTTGATTTAGTGAAGACCCCGTCATACGACTAATATCAATCAAATCAAAATAGCCACATATCTGCTGTGGAGTTTGACTGACCACCAACAAATGTTCGTGACCGGCCATTTCCATACTTTCTACTATGTCTCCAACACGCGCACTACCCACGGCAAGTTCATTCACACTATTTAAAGATGATAAGGGAGTCATGACATCAGATACCGTCATATCTGCACGAGGAATGCCTTTTTTAGCTGATATTTTAAGTACATAGCTACTAGATAGCCTCGCTTTTGAAATGAGACCCAGCATATTATTATGTGCATCTACAACAAAGCTGATACGCATATGCGTTTGCTGCATAATTAATAAAGCATCATCTAACACTGTATTGCTATCAATGAGTTGTGGTGGTACTTGAGCAAAGCCATGCATCACTTCACGAGCTGGGCTATCAAGAGAAGTTATTACGCTATTATCAAGCGCAATATCAAAATGAGTATCTATAGCAAGCGCTTGGCTGCCAATTGTTTGGTATTTAGACATGAGAACACCTTTATATAAGCTGACGAAAAAAGTTTTTTTAATATGCTTATACAGTAGGTGGGGCGCGAATGCTTAATTGTAGGTATTGTGATACACGAGGTGACTTTGCACCTTGCTCCGCACAAGCAGTACTAGCCGTCTCTAACTGATAGTTTACGGAGCCAACTATCAGCTCTTGAGGGTCGTGGTCAATTGGGTCTGAATCTATAAAAACACTTTGTTGCTGTTCGTAGTGATTTTCAACTTTTGCATAACTCATCGGCGCGTTGATCACAGATAGGAACAACACACACAAACAAGATACGACAAACCACTGACTAAAACGCATTCAGACTCCAAAATAAGATAGGCAAAAACTACCAGTGCCTAACTTTAGTGTATGGGCATGATTTAAAATTATCAAGTGTAAAATTACAACTCTGCTGCACCGCCATTGACGCGACTCACTAATAGCTGCTCTACTCTCACTCCTTTAATATCGATGGCTTCAAACTTAAACCCATTACAAATAATATGGTCAGCTCGCTTTGGCAGACGCTTTAACCGATAAATTAAAAAACCAGCGACTGTTTCATACTGATTAGCCTCTGGCGGTTCTTGCCAATCAATGACACGGCATAAATCAACTATGGGTGTAGCACCATCTACTAACCAAGACTCATTATCACGTTGCACGATTTGCTCTTCGTCGTAAAACGTAACTAAGTCTCCCATAAAACTGCTCATTAAATCTTTGATAGTGACAAGCCCAACAATCAAGGCATATTCATTTACCACCACAGCAAATTGTTCACTTGCTGACTTAAACGCATTTAGAGCTTCGGATAAGGTCAGCGTTTCTGGCAAATAAAAAATTTCTTTTTCAATTATTTGCTCGTTTAAATGAATGGCTTCGCCACGCAGCAATTGTTTGAGTATTTGTTTGGTATCAACAAATCCAATCAGCTTATCTAAATGGCCATCACATACCAAAAACTGGTTATGAGGATTGCCTAATATTTTTTGACTTATAACGCTACTATCATCGTCAATATCTAAAAATACGATTGACTCACGTGTTGTCATTGCCATAGGCAAAGTACGACACTCTAACTCTAAGACATTACCAATTAGCTGATACTCTTGTGCTTGCAAAGAACCACTTTTTGCACCCGCATCCATCATTGCCACAATTTCTTCTGTGGTAACTTCATCTTTGCGCTCTGTTGGCAAGCCAAATAGCTTTAACAGAAGATTTGTAACACCATTAAAAAACAGTACCATAGGCTTAAATGCAATCGTAACTGCATTCATCAGCCCAACCACTCGAACCCCAACCGCTTCAGGCATGATCATGGCGATACGCTTAGGCAGTAAATCTGCAAATAAAATAAACAACGAAGTGATAATTACAAATGAGATAACAAAGCTCACTTGCCCAAGTAAAGGCCCTTGATAAAACAAACTAATGTAGTAGCTTACCGATTCAGTAATGGCTTGCTCACCCAAAATTCCACCCAAAATTGCGATGGCATTTAAAGCGATTTGGATCATGGCAAAAAACGCCCCTGGTTGCGCTTGCAGTTTGAGCACTTGCTCCGCACCATGATGCCCTTCATCCATCATTATTTTTAGCTTAATTTTTCGCGCAGCTGCAATCGAAATCTCAGACATAGCAAACAAAGCACTAATCAAAATTAAACACACAATCCCAAGCAACTCGGCCACTTATCGGTTCTCCAGTAAAAATTGGTTACTACTTTATGAATTAGTCAAAAAGCGAGCAATTGTATCTCAACCACCGGACTTAGCAACACATATAAATCAAGCTAAATCATAAGGTTAAAATATATTTTTTAAAAAGTTTATGCTAAATTGATAAATAGATGGGCAATCAGCAATAGTTTGTTACGTATTTTGGTTTATTCGCAGGTTTAGCCCAGCGTATACTGTGGTAAAAATTTAACGTATTAATTTGGGGGTTGTGGTGCAGTTAACGCAAGGTATAGAGTATTTTCTCTCTGGTTTTTCTCTGATCACTCAAAAAGGATTAAAACGTTTTGTTTTTATTCCATTACTGATCAACATTCTACTATTTGGTAGCTCACTATTCTTTTTATATGATTGGTTAATCCAAGGGTTTGATTATTTAAATAACCTTTTACCTAGCTGGCTAAGTTGGTTGGAATGGTTAATGTGGCCCATTGCTGTCATGGTGATTTTGTTTAGCTATAGCATGGTGTTTACGGTAATCACCAATTTTATCGCGGCACCATTCAATGGCTTATTAAGTGAAAAAGTAGAGCTTCACTTAACAGGCCAAAAAATTAATGATGATTCTTTGGCTGACTTACTCAAAGATGTGCCTCGTATGCTAGGCCGAGAATGGACTAAATTATGTTATTACCTACCTAGAGCGCTCGGCTTTTTTATTTTGCTGTGGATTTTACCGCTTGTGGGCCAAGTACTGTGGGTCATGTTCACTTGCTGGATGTACACCGTGCAATATAACGACTACCCTTTTGATAATCATAAGATTCATTTCAAGCAAATGAAAGATGATTTAAAAAGCAAGCAAGGGTTATCTTACGGGTTTGGTTTTGCAGTATTTGTGCTAACTTCCATTCCAATTGTAAACCTAATCGTTATGCCAGTCGCTGTATGTGGCGCTACACGCTTGTGGGTAAACAACTATCGTACAAGTTATCGTTAATCCAATTGATAAATAATCATTAGAGCTAGTGTTCTAACACTCGCTCTAATGTGTTACTTGTCATAGTGTTATCATTTTTCCTTCACGTAACTTAATTAACATTTGTTTTCCTTATAAAAACAGATGATGTACTAACATGAAGTATAAAATATTACTCTCTATGACGACCTTGTTCGCTTTAAGCGGCTGTGGCGATGACACTAAAATAAAAGAAGTAACCAAAGAGGTGGTGGTTGAAAAACCAGTCACCATCATTGAAAAGGTTGAAGTACCCGTAATTGTCGAAGTACCTAAAGGTAGCGCTAACGATGTGCAACTGGGTACACGCGTACAGTTTTTAGTTAACCAACTCCCACAAAGCGAACTAAAAACAAAACTACAAGCCTGTCAGGATGGTCCCTTTTATAAAACCGACTTTTCAATTGGTCACCGTGGTGCACCAATGCAATACCCAGAACACACCAAAGAGTCTTACATAGCTGCAGCTAAAATGGGTGCGGGCATTTTAGAGTGCGATGTAACTTTTACAAAGGACAAAGAATTGGTTTGTCGCCACTCACAATGCGACTTGCATACGACGACTAATATTTTGGCCATTGAAGAGTTGGCTGCTAAGTGCTCGCAACCGTTCACTCCAGCAGATGCTGCTAGCGGCACACCTGCTAGTGCACAATGTTGTACATCAGACATCACCCTGGCTGAATTTAGGCAGTTAAAAGGTAAAATGGATGGTGCAAACCCTGATGCAACAACCGTAGAGGAATACCTCAAAGGCACCGCTAATTGGCGTACGGATTTATATTCAACTCAAGGTACTTTGCTTACTCACAAAGAGAGTATCGCGCTATTTAAATCGCTGAATGTAAAAATGACTCCGGAGTTAAAATCTGCCAGTGTAGATATGCCTTATGAGGGAATGAGCCAAGCTATGTATGCACAGAAAATGATTGATGAGTACAAAGCGGCGGGTGTTGCAGCCAAAGACGTTTTTGCCCAATCATTTAACCTAGACGATGTAAAATATTGGGTAAACAACGAAGCTGACTTTGGTGCTCAAGCTGTTTACTTAGATGATCGATACGATGTTGCAGGCTTTAACCCAAATAACCCTGATACATGGCAACCAACCATGGCTGAGCTTAGCAATGATGGTATAAAAATCATTGCTCCACCACTTTGGATGTTAGTCACCTTAGATAATGATAAAAACATCGTACCTTCTGAATATGCTAAGGCAGCAACAGCCGCTGGACTTGATATTATAACGTGGACACTAGAGCGTTCAGGTCCACTTACAACAGGGGGGGGCTGGTATTATCAGTCTATTTCTGATGCCATTGATAACGATGCTGACGCACTCGTTTTACTCGATGTACTTGCTAAACAAGTCGGCGTAATCGGTGTATTTAGTGACTGGCCGGCAACAACCACATTCTATGCCAGCTGCATGGGCATGACACCAAGTATATAAGTTTTATGTGAAGGGCCATTGCGCCCTTTTTCAAAGCAAATTTTTATAAAGAGTTATCTGATCTGCAAACGCAGCTGCTCATAGCGCCCCGATGCTTTTAACTGTTGTAACGCGAAATTAAAACTACTTCTCAGTGCCTCGTTGCGAAACCCAACATAAAACCACAGTGGGTTATTAACTGCAGGCAACAGTGCTTTTCCCCAATTATCAGGAGAATATTGATATCGACCCTCTTTGAGGTGGGCTAAATGCCAGCTTAATAACGTATCATCAATTAAAATAACTTCACACTTACCTGATAACCAATCAATCACTTGTTCTTGTTGCTTTGAATACTCACTGTAATCTTCTTTATCTTTAAATGCTTTATCCAAAAAAAGGTGCTCTGCGGCATTTTGCCACGCGCAAACACTATATTTTAACAGCTCGCTCATTGAGCTGAGCTTAAACTCAGAGTAACGATTATGGATAGCATAATTACTGTACGAAATAAATGGCATTGAGTAGTACATTTGCTTATCGCTATTTTGAACTTCAACCGCAATGTCTACCTTACCCTTTGCCAGTAACCTAACCATACGTTTATTCGAGACAAAAATGGGGTGATACTGCCAATTCAAAGTTTTAGCAATCGTGTCAAACAACTCAACACTAATACCTGATTGTGAAGATTCATTGACATAGGGTGGGCGACTTTGACCAAACGCAACCGTTAATGGCTCATTCGCAAAAGCTACATGGCTCATCACAGTCGCTAAAAAAGGAAATAAGTAAACGAATTTAACTAAAGCATAATAAGCAGAAATAACGAGTCCCACCGTGTTTGTGTCGTTGTTAATAATTCTAGCACAAACCAAATGCGTCATTAGTTAGCAAATAGTCTGATGAGTTTAATAGATAACTGCAAGGGATTAAAGTATCCCCCCCCATTGCTGCTTGGTCTTAGCGATACAATAGAAAATTTGCGCATTTCTCACTTAAGGTCAGTCACACTTCACCCTAAATACTGCTCCAACACAGCTTTTAGCTTATCCATTGCAATTGGTTTAGTGATAAAATTATCCATCCCATGGGCTATGGCTTTATCAAAGTCTTCTGACATTGCATTTGCTGACAAACCACAAATGGGCGTCTCTAATTTGAGCTCATTACGAATAAAGAGAGTGGCACTAAAACCATCCATTACTGGCATTTGCACATCCATAAATATCAAATCATACGCATAAGGTGTATTACTCAGCTTATCAACAGCTTGACGCCCATCTTCAGCAATATCTGTTTCTAATCCTAATGAGCTAAGAAGCTTCTCAGCAACCATTTGATTCACCGCATTGTCTTCTACTAATAACACTCGCCCTTGTAAGTTCAATGTTATTTCAGATTCAGTTAAAGCTTGCTCACCACCACTGTCATATTTGAACAGTTTGCATATTTGGCTGTAAAAAGTACCGTAAGTGAATGGCATTTCTAACACCCGAATATCTTTAAAAATTCCAACTCGTGTAAGCAACACTGAATCTCGTTTATCTAGTACAATGCATAAATCTACATTGTCACGCTGCAATAACGCAATATCAGATAGCGATAGTTGCTGAGACATTTCATGATCTAACACCAATAACATGCAGCAACCCTTGCCTAGCTGCTTTTTTTCACTTAGCTCTTTACTGTTAAGGTAATTAATTACACATTTATTCGCCTTTAAATAGCTTGCTAAAATCTGTGTAGTCTTGTTTGAACGATTACAGGTCAAAATAGAAATCGCGAATGGTTTGCCCTCAGGTAATTTATGCTGAGCACACTCCGTTGCATGCTTTAAGCGAAGAAATACAGAAAATGTAGAACCTTTATCTTTTTGTGAATGCACGCTCACACTTCCGTTCATCAACTCACATAGCTGCTTAACAATAGCCAATCCTAGCCCCGTTCCACCAAACCGTCTGCTGGTCGAGACGTCCGCCTGAGAAAATTGCTCAAACACATCGTTTTGATGTTCCTGTGTCATACCAATCCCGGTATCTTCCACATCTATATTTAAGATGATCTCTCCTGTAGCGCTATCATTTACCGATATACGCAGCTCTACGCCTCCCAAGGCCGTAAACTTAATGGCGTTATTGCATAGGTTTAAAATTATCTGAGTTATCCTAACCTCATCTCCAACTAAATGGGTTAACCCAACAGGGCTTATACACCGAAAGTATAAGTTTTTTTCCGCCGCCCGTAAGCTCACCGAGGCTAATACATTGTCTAGCATTTTACCCAGTGCAAACTCTTTTTCTTCTATATCAAGTTTACCCGCTTCAATCTTTGAAAAATCTAAAATATCGTTAATCACGGCCAATAATACACCACTTGAGTAACTAATTTTATCAATGCACTCTTGTTGTTCCGCAGCCAAATTTGAGCCTTTTAGCAATTCAACTAAACCAATAATGCCGTTCATTGGCGTTCGTATCTCATGACTCATATTCGCTAAAAACAAGCTTTTTGATACCGTAGCTTGCTCAGCTTCATTACGTTTGACTTCTAGTTCTTTATTTAGCTCTTTTTGTTCAATCACTAGCTCTTTTGTACGTTCCAACAAGTCATTTGTTTGCAGATTTTTATTATGAAATACACTGGCCGCCACAGACAACTGACCAATTTCATCTTCTCGTTTTAGATATGGGATATGCTCAACATGCAAATTATTGCTTAAGCGTTTAAATAGCGCAGTAAGCGATCTAATAGGACTAATTACTCTTATTATTAAAAACGCGGCATAAATCACTACCAGCACCATGCTCAGAAAAATAAATAGCTCACTACGTGCTTGCAAAGAACTAGTCACTTCTTTCGCTTTAACTAACTTTTCCTGCATACCTTGCTCTTCATAAACCCTAAGCCTCGAAGATAAGTGTAATATTTCATTGGCTGTGCCCGGTAAAACAACATTGGTTAAATATAAGTACCCCCTTATGGTTTGGTGAAGCCTTCTAAAAGACATGCTAATGGCGTTGAATTGACTAGCAATGGGACGTTTTGCAAACTGTGCTCGAATAGTTGACATATGTTGGTTAAACTCTTTCACATGCGCTGCATTTTGTGTTATTAAATAAGCTAATACAGCGTTGTGTGCTTTGGTCAGCTGCAAAGAAGCAGCTGTCTTACCCTCAACATCTTGTTCATTATTTATGTCTTTTTGCGCAGTATTGATTAAAACTAATAGGTCTTTTTGATACAATGCTTGGCGCTTTTCTCGACCGTTAACCGCCACAAGTAAGTTTTCTTTATAGTCAGTCAAATGGTTTTGCATACGCGTTACCATATCAACTGCTTCTTCACTGCGATATGACGCTTGGTTTATTTCTGCTAAGGCAGCCTGTATTTTCTCAATTAGCTCATTACTGCGATTTATTGCAGCAGCACTGGCAGACTGTTTATAAATTAGAACGTTACGCTGTAAGTCAATAACAGACGACTCAAGCAAATACCCTGTTTCTGCCAACTGTGCCGCACTGGCTATTTCATCATCACGTTGCTCAAGTAATTGATAACTCACATTCGTTAAATAGGCCGATGTTAAAATTAAAGCACCTATACAAAGCAGGCCTAAGCTAAGTTGAAATGTTAAGGAGCGATAAAAACTCATGCACTTCTCCTAGCTAATAAACTCATACCATTTTTGTAAGCTATAGTCATAACTAGGCATAACAGTGTTCCACACTGCCACATTACTAAAACGTTTAAGATAGCTGCCACCTGTGCGCACTTCTGCTTTTTTAACCGACAGTTTTCCATCCGTACCCGTTAAATTATGTGCTGCAGGTAGACCTTCATACCAATAGTCCCACTCAGCTTTTGACAAAAAGTTTTTTGCGCGCTGAGGATTAGATATGTAATAGCCTTGCCTGGCGATAAATGCTCCAGGCCAGCCTGATAACCACCAGTTCATATAATCATAAGCAGCATCTTTCACTGACCCTTGAGTCGCAGAAGACAAACACATAACCCCATGCCACCCTCTATAACCCTCTTTCGGCGCGGCATAAATAACGGGCACATTTTGACCGTTAAGAGCAGAAACTGCCGGTGAGAACATACTTTCTATGACCACGCGATTACTTTTCATAAAATCAACAGATTCAGGAACCGATGTCCAAAAGCCACTGAAGTGACCCTGCTGTTTAAATTCGCTCAATATTTTAAAAAGTTGATCAAGCTCACTGTTAGTGATGTTGCCTATATTTGAAAAACGCATCAAACCCTGCGCTTGCGCTGCCAATGCTAAGTCAAACAAACCAATTGTAGGTGCGTTCACTACTGCCACTTTACCTCGGTACTGCTGTTCAAGAAGCCACCCCCAACTTTCTGTTTCATAAGGTACGCCCGGTTTAATTACCTGCGTGTTGTAGCCAAATGAATCTACGTTGTGTACATAGGGTAAATAGCTAATAAAATCACTCTGCGCATCTGAGAGCGTTAAGTCCTCTTGCACATGAAGTAATTTATAGGGAGCATCACCGGCACCAATACCAGCACTGGGTTGAATACGTCCAGTTTTAGTTAATGCGTTGATTTCATCCCAGTATGTAAGGCGCTTTTTTTCGATAGGCTGTATTGAACCTGAGTACCACAACACATTGATACTATTTGACCATTGCTCATACAAATCAAATGACTCTGGTGCCATTGCTGCTTTTTGTAATACTGCAGCACTACCTCTGGGTTCAAATTCTAAATTTATTCCTAAATCTTTTTGAGCTTGCTCTTTGAGCGCAGGTTGCAAAGTCACATGCGTACCCAATACCCTTACAGTGTATGTTTTTTTAGCAAAAACATAAGGCGCTTTAAAGCCCAGTGCTGCGCATACGCCTAAACCTGCCGCTTGTTTAAGTAACTTCCGTTTGCCTTGATCAATGCCATAACGCAAAGGTTTGCCTGTCATAATATGTCCTTAAAAAACGCATTTTTTAACGCATTCTCATTCACTTTCTCCAAGTATAGGTGACACAAAGATATTTGACAGAACCTCATACAAACAAGTGCCCGTTCAAAATAAGGCGCTACAACAAGAACTACTCAGTTAAATTGATATTTCTAGCCTTTTTTGAGTAAATTGGTAGATGGCAACAATCAATAGTGTGCATATCATCATTGGCATAGCGGCAATATTTAATGCTTGCCAGCCAATTTCCGACTCTAACCAACCCGCCGCTAAAGAGGAAATAGCAACCATACTAAATACCAAAAACTCATTGCTCGCTTGAGCTTTACCACGCTCATGATCTTGATATGTTTCGCTCACCATATGAGTCGCTGCAATAAACATAAAATTCCAACCAATTCCCAATAAAGACAAAGCCAACAAAAAATGCCAGTGAGTTACACCTAACAAATTAACGACGCAGCACCCGAGTACCACTAACGCCCATGAAGCCATCGCAGTTGATTGCCCAAATCGGGCGATAAGCTTGCCTGTAAAAAAGAGGGAACAAACATGCCAAGCACATGCCATTCAATGACTAATGCCGATGCACTTAAATCAAAGCCATGACGGTGCATTGCTAACGGGGTTCGGTCATCAAAAGGTTCATGGTGGTGTAACTAGTCATTGCCACCAGCACCGCAGTAATAAATTTAGGTTGCCCAATTATTTGCTTAAGAGGGCGTGGAGTAAGTTGTTTTGTTGTATGATTTATTTCATTAAAAGTAACCAGTTGCAATAAACACAAAGCCACACAATATAATGCTGATAACGCGGTAAATACATTGGCATAGTTTATAGACGCAAAATGTGCATTCACCCAAACCGCAATATTTGGCCCTAATATAGCGGCTACAACCCCACTTGCCATTACTGTTGCAATCGCAGTAGCTGGGTTATCACTGGCTTCAATAGCAGCAAACCGATATAAAGTCGCAAAGCCAATACCAATACCAATCAAAAAAGTAGCCAAACTAAACAGCCAAAAATCACTTGTAGTTAACGATCAAAAGCCTAAAAGTGTGCCACTAATGCCAATCAAATTACCAAAAGAAAACCCCACCTTTCGGCCAACTTTTGCCATAATTAACGATGCTGGAATCGTGGTCAGTAGTAAACCTATCATTTGAGTTGCAACAGGAAAGGTCGTGAACCCTGCACTTGGGCTAAGAGCTTGTCCTACTAGCGCCGCTATTGTAACCAGTAAAATATTTCCTGTGGTGATCAACCCCTGACAAGTCGCCAGCAACAATACATTTTTATTCATACTACTTCCGTTGTTTTTGCTGACTTATCAGACCAGTATTGTAAAATTAATTTTGCTCAGCTCTTAAAAACACTGGCTCATTGGCTTTGTTGGTCGCCTCTTCACTAAAGTAATACCCAGCTACATCAAATTGCTTTAAAGACTCAAGTGACGATACCTGTTGCTCCATAATATATCGAGCCATCATGCCACGGGCTTTTTTGGCATAAAAGCTAATGACTTTGTATTGGCCATTTTTGCAGTCTTTAAAAATAGGCGTGATAATGCCTGCATTTAATACTTTTTTATCCACCGCTTTAAAATACTCATTTGAGGCTAAATTAACCAACTGAGTTGTATTAGCTTGCGCTAGCGTTTCGTTGAGCTTTTGCGCTATGATTGAGCCCCAAAATTCATACAGATTTTTGCCTCGACTGTTTTCTAATTTGGTGCCCATTTCTAATCGATACGCTTGCATTAAATCAAGTGGCTTTAGTACACCGTAGAGGCCCGATAAAATTCGTAAATGCTGCTGTGTGTACTCAAGTGCTTTATCACTTAAAGTGGTTGCCTCAAGTCCTGTGTATACATCACCATTAAAAGCCAATACAGCCTGTTTAGCATTACCTGTGGTAAAAGGCTGCGACCACTCACTAAAGCGTGCCACATTTAACCCTGCCAATTTGTCACTTATTTTCATCAAACTAGCAACTTGTTGAGAAGACAATGTACGACACACTGTCATTAATTCTTCACTGTGTTCTAGCAATTCAGGTTGCGAATACGTTGATACATTAGCGGGAGTTTCAAAATCCAAGTTTTTTGCAGGTGAGATTACCGTGATCATAGCGCGCCTATTGACTTAAAATATGTTTAGTGTCAATTTCAACACTATCCTTTGTTTACTTCAAGTACAGAATAACCTTTGAATTTATAAGGGGTAACTACAATTTAATCAAAGTACTTCTTGCGTTGCAGTCCATTAGCACCTAACAAGCATGTTATCCGAGTAAATACGGACAATTGACCTATTAAAGGTCGTCATGGTACTGCAACATAGTAACACTAAAATTTTTAATAATTTTTGCTGCAAAATAGGAATGAGGAATACCAATGACATCAGCACTAGATAGGCTAAAACAACACTCTTCGATTGTTGCTGACACAGGCGACATAGAAGCCATTCGCAAACACCAACCTGAAGATGCGACAACAAACCCGTCACTCCTTCTAAAAGCAAGCGAAATGCCTGCATATCAAGCCTATCTGCAACGCGCTTGGGATTATGCTAAAAGTGTTGAAACGGATGAAAACAAGCAGCTAGAACTGGCTTGTGACTATTTTGCAGTACTGATTGGCAAAGAGATTGCAGATATTGTGCCTGGTTACATTTCAACCGAAGTAGATGCTCGATTGTCGTTCGATACGCAAGCGATGATTGCAAAAGCAAAAACGTTGCTATCGCTGTACCAAAAAGAAGGTGTTAGCCAAGATAAAATTCTTATTAAGATTGCTTCAACGTGGGAAGGTATCAAAGCCGCAGAGCAATTAGAGCAAGAAGGCATTAAGTGTAATCTAACGTTATTGTTCAGCCAAGCACAAGCAAGAGCCTGCGCCGATGCCAAAGTATTTTTAATTTCGCCTTTTGTGGGCAGAATTTTAGACTGGCACGTTGCTAATGGCCTTGAAAAACCAACTGACCCATTAAACGACCCAGGCGTACAGTCAGTGCGTACTATTTACGAATTTTATAAACGTCACGATTATAAAACCGTAGTAATGGGTGCAAGTTTTCGTAACACCGGTGAGATCATTGCACTCACAGGTTGTGACAAATTGACTATTAGCCCCGCACTACTTGAAGAGCTTGGTCAGTTAACTGCTGCGCAAGAGTATCTATTAGACAATGACTACCCAGTAGAGGCAAAGCCTGCACCATTAAGCGAAGCCCAATTCCGTTGGTTGCACAATGAAGATGCCATGGCAACCGAAAAACTAGCTGAAGGTATTCGCGCATTCGCTAAAGCGCAAGAAGAGTTAGAAGCACGCTTTAAAGCCCTATAAGCCTCTACCTAAATCACATCCCTATTAACGCCGCTTTTTGCGGCGTTTTTTATTTCACCTCTTTTTATTGATTGTAATCAAACTGTCACTTATCTCTAACCTAACCGACACATTATTGTTTTATTTTCACACTCGTTATGGTATACCAAAGTTGCTTGCAGCGCGGTTTTATGTGCGAGAGCGTTATTGAGGTTAATAATCAATAGGAGAAATTCATGGATAGCCTAGACGATATTATTGCAGTATTAGAAGGTCCTGAAACAACAAAGCGAACCTCTCAAAAAAAGCAAAAACGAAAGTGGCGTGAAATTGAAGCGCTAAAAGATAAACAGCGTCTTCGCAAAGAACTACAGGAACTGGATTACTTCGCAGACAACTTAGATTTAGATGATTTAGATTTTATCTAACCCGCCTAACTCATATAAATTTAAAAAGGCTCCGAGGAGTAATGCCAGTCAGTTAAGCTGATTGGCATTTTTATTAGTCGGATATTTAGAAGGCTTTGGCTTAATCCATCTACGATAACGCCTATCTTCTCGTTTTGGTAGTAATTTAAAGTAACTTAATTGGGCGTAATGCTTCGGAATGTTCCCCGACGATGTGATTGGTATTGTGGCAAAAAATTGAGTCACAGCCATTGAACAACTCGCAAAACTTAACTCATTCGGATACACATTGTCGAATCGATTTGCTGCCGCAGTGATCGCTTGGCGGATCAGGTTATACGTCAACAAAATACCCCATAGCTCTTGCTCTACCATCTCTGGTCGCTTGCTGCGCAAGGTATATTTACTATTGAGTAAAGTTTGTTTCGTTTCCCTAAAACCTATTCCTATCTCCCAACGATAACGGTAAAGCTCAACGATTTCCTCTCTTACGAATCGCTTAGGATCTGTCATTGACGTTAGAATACGGTAACTTTTACCATTGATGACTTTTGTCACTAACCTTGCTTCTAGCTGAGCAGGTAAATCATCAAATTTGGTTCGTGACTGCGGGGTTGTTGTTAGCTTTATCCTTGCATCGTTTGTACTAAGTCGTTGTATGACCTCATATTGTAGGTCTTTGCGTGCAGGTATCATCCAATGTCGATGCTCACCAGCTTGGTGCCAACGATTTAATAGCCCAAGTGAGTAGTAACCCTTATCAAATATAGTCAGATAGTTATCAGGTGTATTCTTTATAAGTTGCTCTGCAAACATAACATCATTTCATTTGTTCGATAATCTGAAAAAGCACTATTGATAAGTTGATGGATTGATAACTCCATATGACAAACCATTCGTATTTTAGGAAATATATTGTCACTATGTCCGTTGCTTTGCGCTTTAAAGGTTTGATGACTTTCTGGTGTATCGGTTGTTCGCCATACCACCCCATCAACGGCTAGCAAATTCAACCCAGACCATGTTTCAAATTGATTATGTTGGTAACTTTGCTCAGACATTGCTAAGAATACTTGCTTAACAGCTTCAGCTCCTAATCGCTGTCTAGCTTGTTCTAATGCGCTTGGGGCCATTAATGGCTTTTTACCTGGCAACATAATATCCATCTGTGTTGCAATATCCCAAACTGAACGCTGTCGAAATAAACTCATCCCTACGATTGAACAAAGTACAGTTTCTAAAGGTAATCGACGCTTTCTAACTGTTGCTACACCTGCTTGCTTAAAGCCTTGCTCAATTAATTGAGGCGATAGTATTTCTGCAAACTTTTCAAAAGTATGAAAAGTATTACAAGCATCAAAAGTTGTAGCTAATTCTGTTTCAAAGCGCATAAAAAATCCGACATCAATAACTGATATCGGATTTTGAAGCATTCAAAAGATCGGTCAATGGATCGTTAAATATTTCTTAACTGATCAGCATTACTCCGAGGAGCCTTTTTTATTACAAACATTTGCACTAAAAAAATCACACCTGCCAGTTAATCGGCTGCTTGCCCATCGTGTTTAACAGCTCATTAGTTTTAGAAAAGTGCTGGCACCCAAAGAACCCTCGGTGCGCTGACAGTGGCGAAGGGTGTGGTGCGTGTAATACATAGTGGCGTTGTTTATCGATATTCTTACCTTTTTTCTGGGCGTGTGCGCCCCAAAGTAAAAATATAACGCCTTCACTATGTCCGTTTAACTGCTCAATAACCACATCGGTAAAACGCTCCCAACCTAGCTTTTTATGAGAGTGCGCCGCACCTTGTTCAACCGTTAATACCGTATTGAGTAGCAAAACTCCTTGCTCTGCCCAAGGCAGTAAGTAGCCATGTTCTGGAATGCTAAAACCGTCGATATCTTGCGCTAACTCTTTGTACATATTCGCCAGCGATGGGGGTGGCTTAACGCCCGGCAACACCGAAAAGCATAAACCATGCGCTTGATTGGATCCGTGGTAAGGATCTTGTCCCAAAATAACAACCTTCACTTGCTCAAAAGGCGTCACCTCAAATGCACCAAACACTTGTGATTGTGGTGGATATACAGTCACACCTTCGCTACGGCGTTGCGCTACATAGTTGAGTGTTTCTTGTAAGTAAGATTGTTGTTTTTGCTGATTTAGTAAGTCTTGCCACGTTGCCATGGAGCTATCCTTTATTGTTGTTGATAGTGGGTGCGTGCGCGCTGCAATTTATCACACATGTCGGTTACCCCATCAAGTGCCCGAGTGCTGAACCGATGCAATAAATCGGCATCCACTTCAATAAATTGCTTATGCTTCACTGCGGGGATCTCAGGCCAAGCTTGCCAATCAATAGTCGGCATCACTTTTTTACTTTTTTCAACTGGTAATACAATCACTTGAGGTTTGGTTTGCAGCACATTTTCAATACTAATTTGTGGGTAGTCTGTGGCGTTATCGGCAAATGCGTTTTCAACAGCGCACACGTCGAGCAATTGATGCACTACCGTATTATTATTAATCGTCATCATAGGTTCGGGCCACAATTGATAAAATACACGCAGTGGCGCGCTATTTTTGTATTGTGTTTTTAGCGCCTGTAAGCGCGCTGTAAAATGCTCCGCGAGCCTTTTTGCTTGTTGATTTTGCCCTGTTAAGCGACCAAACAATTGCAGCTCATCAGCCACTTTAGTAATATCTTTTGTATTACTATAAATAACTTTTATACCTAGCTTTTCAAGCTTATCTAAATCGGCTTTTTTATTGCCTGATTGCCAAGCAATCACAAGATCAGGTTGCAGCGCAAGCACCCTCTCAAGCGCAATACCATTGTGGCCACCAATACGCATAATGTCGCTCGCTTCTTGAGGGTAATCTGCATATTCAACTGTGCCTACAATACGCTCTCCAGCGCCAATGGCGAACAGGTTTTCTACAATATGAGGGGCAAGCGCAATGATACGCTGTGCTTCTTTAGCCTGTACAACACAACAAGTAAACAAAACACATATACAAGCAAAGTAACGCAACTGCATCAGTAATCAAAACCTTCTAACGCTTTAACACCCGCTTCAAAAGCATGTTTTACATTACGCACTTCACTCACCGTATCAGCCAACTCTGTTAACTTGCGATGAGCACCACGCCCGGTCACAATCACCGACTGCATTTTTGGCCTACTGCTAAGTGCATCCAGCACTTCATCCAAGTTGATGTAATCATACGTCACCATATAAGTCAGCTCGTCTAATAGAACGAGATCTATGCTTTCATCTGCCAGCCACGCCTTTGCTTGTTGCCAAGTTTGTTGTGCAGCTTGGGTATCTGTTTCACGGTTTTGTGTTTCCCATGTAAAACCTGTTTTCATTACAGCAAATGGGACACCCGCCTTTTCAAGTAGATTACGCTCTCCACACGCCCACATACCTTTAATAAACTGTGCCACTGCGGCATTTTGACCATGACCTACACAACGGGCAACCGTGCCAAAACCTGAAGTAGATTTACCTTTACCATTACCGGTAATAACTTGAAAAATACCCTGAACTTTATCAGCAGCTGCAACTTTCGCATCAACTTGATCTTTTACTTTTTGTTGCCTTTGTTGGTGTTTTTCTTGACTTTTATTGTCGTGTGAATCGCTCATAGCTTCCTCATTCAATTATCATTATTTAACATTAAGGCGAGAATTTTATTCATATCAAGGTATTGCTCACAGCTGTCAGCTAGTCGCTCAAGTTGCAGCTCTCGGTGGGTGGCCAAATCAAACGCAGGCGCTTGCAAACGCCCACCGCTGGCCCAATCCAATATTGTTTTGGCCGCATCAGGGCTATCAAATAAACCATGTAAGTAAGTACCTGCTATTTGTCTATCTTCTGAAATAAAGCCATCATGCTTTATACCATTTGGATGTGCGGTAAAACGCATAAATGGATTGCTCAAAGCCCAACCTTCGCTTACTCCACAATGAATTTCATAGCCGTTGATAGCAACAGGTGTTTTGTCTAACAAACATTCACCCGTTACTTGCGTTAGGGTTTTGCTAGGCATCAACGTGGTCGTAAAATCAGCTAAGTTTAACCCTTGTATCTCGTTTTTACTCGACTCAATACCGCTGGGGTCATAAATAGCTTTACCTAGCATTTGTAATCCACCACAAATACCTAGCACTTTACCACCAAAGCGCAAATGTCGAATTATCTCGCCTTGCCAGCTCTCGTTTTGCAAAAAAGCCAAATCAGCTATCACATTTTTACTACCCGGAATAATAATTAGATCGGTAGCAGCAATTTGCTCACCATGACGTACATAACGTAAATCAATATTTGGATGTAAGCGTAAGCTATCAAAGTCAGTATGATTACTAATATGAGGCACTAATAGCACGCTAATAGATAACTGGCTATCAGTCACATGATTATCGAGCGTAACGGCATCTTCGGCATCAAGATTTAATGAGTGAAAATACGGCAATACACCTAATACAGGCTTACCCGTGTATTGCTCTAACCAGTCTAAACCCGATTGCAACAAGCTAATATCACCACGAAAACGGTTAATCACAAAACCTTTTACTAATGCCTGTTCTGCCTCACTTAGTAACGCCAACGTGCCAACCAAATGTGCAAATACGCCACCTTTATCAATATCGGCAATAATTATCACAGGGCAATTTACCTCACACGCAAAACCCATATTAGCAATGTCATTTTCACGCAAGTTAATTTCCGCAGGGCTGCCAGCCCCTTCAACTAACACGGCTTCAAACTGACTTTCTAAGCGTTGATGAGATTGCAGCACCGCTTGCATCGCAACCTTTTTGTAATCATGGTATTTGACCGCTTCCATATTACCGATAGAGCGACCATGAATGATCACTTGCGCGCCCGTATCACTGTTTGGTTTAAGCAAAATAGGATTAAAATCAGTGCTTAATTCAACCTTTGCCGCAATAGCTTGTAGTGACTGTGCTCGACCGATTTCACCGCCACAGGGAGTAACCGCACTATTGAGTGCCATATTTTGCGGTTTAAACGGCGCAACATTCACACCTCTTCGTGCCAATACCCGACACAAGCCCGCAACTAAAGTACTTTTCCCCGCATCGGAGGTTGTGCCTTGCACCATAAGAGTTTTCAATTTAGTTCCCATTATTTTAATTTCAGTGGTAAACCTGCCATCATATTGCTCTACATTGATGGCGAGCTGCGCTTACGTAGCACCAGCAATAATAAGAAAAATACACTACCTACCGCAGCGGTAATAACACCAACAGGCAGTTCTTGGTTATCTAGCACTGAACGTGCAATGACATCAACCCAGATCATAAATAGGCCGCCACAGAAAGCGGTTGCGAGCAAGCCTGCGGTACTCGCTTGAGAGATAAAAAACCGCACTATGTGTGGTACCATTAACCCTACGAATCCCACACCACCACATATAGCAACGAGCACAGCCGTTAACAGCGAACTTAATAGCAACATACCTAAACGTAGTTTGGTAACATGCACACCCAGCGTTGTTGCATTTTCATCTCCGAGTAATAACGCATTGAGTGTGCGACGAAAAAGTAGCATACAGGCAATACATAAACTGACAACCAATGCAGGCAGCCATAACGTTTGCCAATCGGCCCGCGAAAAACTACCCAAGGTCCAAAATACAATCGCACTGATTGCTTGTGGGTCACTCCAATATAATAATAAGCTGGTACAAGCACTAAACAAGAACGACAACGCCACACCTGCTAACACCAAAGACTCTACTTGGTTGCTCATCTGTGTACGGGTGATAACAATGAGCGCAGTCATTGCCAGTAAACTACCAATAAATGCAGCGCCAGATAGCGCCAAACCGGCTTGAACCCCCGTTAATGTAAATAATACCACCACACCTAATGAGGCACCTGACGAGATCCCGAATAGATACGGATCGGCCAGAGGGTTTCGAGTAACGGTTTGTAAAATCAGGCCAGCCATAGCCAACCCACACCCTGCTAAAAAAGCCAAAATTGTACGAGGTAAACGCAACTCAACGATTACTTTTTGCTCAAGGTGACGACTATCGTATGATAATAAAGCCTGCCACACATCGAGTAAGTCTATCGAGATTGCACCTAAGCTCAAGGCCCCTATAAAGCTAACCAAAGTCAGTAATACAAAGATGCAAAGTAATCCTAATCGACTCATTTTACATAACCATAATGGTAGCGAATATGAGGTACAACATTATGAATATCGCTTGCACTTTGCACCAAGCTTACATCCGCACACACACCAAAAACATCACTGAGTAAATGAGAGGTAAGTACATTTTGAGGTTTACCCTGCGCTTTCAAACTGCCTTGATGTAACACCAGTAAGCTATCTGAGATGGCACAAGCGAGGTTAAGATCATGAAAAGAAGCCAGCACACTCACGCCTAAAGATTTTGCCAATTCCATAATTTGAATTTGATACTTCACATCAAGGTGGCTTGTAGGTTCATCCATTATTAATAGTTTAGGGCGTTGCACCATTGCTCTGGCAATCATTACTCGTTGCTTTTCTCCACCAGATAAAGAGCAAAACATTTGTGTGTTCTTATGTGTTAAGCCAACCTTTTCAAGTGCTGTATAAACATAATTTCTATCGTCTTGGTCCATTGATGAAAACAAAGGTTTGTGTGGTGTTAACCCCATTGCAACCACATCAAATACCGCGAGATTAAACTGCTCAGGTACCTCTTGCAATACCACCGCAACTTGTTGAGCATAGGCTTGTCGAGAATAATCATCGATGGATTTATCAAGCAATTGAATAAAGCCATATGATGGCTTGGTATAGCGATAAATACAGCGCAGCAATGACGATTTACCCGCACCATTGGGACCTAATAATCCTATAAACTGACCCGTTTTTATATCAAAACTTATGTCGTCGAGGATAGTGGATTGATTAACCTTCAGCCCTAGCTGCTTAACACTCAACATAGGAGGTGGTGAACTTGCTTGTATCATGCCTACCTTAAAACATCATTGAGGGCGCTAAGCACATACAATACAGCCATCAAAAACGACCGCTATTTAATAAATTGAATGTGACTCACAGTACGCCCGCTAAGAGTGTATCTGCTGGTCTTGGTATCTGACTTGAGCCACCGAGGCGACTTTTACAGTTGCGGGGACAGTTGAGTATTTGCAACTCATTCCCAAGAATTACCAGCAAAGTAATCCGTTATTATGCTGTCTAGACGTCTAAAAAACAACTTATAGCCGCGCTTTCTCCTGCTCGAAATAAGAAACCTCAGTCTTATACCAATTACATTTAATAAATGCCCAGATATTGCGACGGATAAAGGGCTTGGTGACCAGACAGGAATTTTGATATGTGGTTATTCTACATGAGCCATTTTTAACGCAGTTAATAAACCATTTAGCTCGCTAAAGTGATCAATGTTTTAATAAAACGAATGAGTTAGTCGCTGCAACACTTCAATGAAGAGCAAATCATAGAGTCAGCTGCAATCGATTGCTCAAGTTACCACCAATTTGCATTGCTAAAAGGCATATCACTCTTACATTAACGACGTTACCCGAGGCTGGCCATAACGAACAAAGTACCAAGCTTGCTGTATGTAAACCTGCAGAGAACAATCAAAAATGCGAGCCGTAGCTCGCATTCTATATTAATTAAAGCAGACTTATAAAATCTGGTTCTCTTTCCACGCTTGCTCTTTGGCTAAACGCTTTTTGCGTCTATCACAAGGGTCATCACAGTCACACGCCTTTTCCACACCTGCAGCACCTAAACCACCACAACTACTAGCCATTGATTTTTTCTGTACAATAACACCTACCGCCATCGCAGTAACAATTAGAATAAGTAACCCAAAAGTAAGTAAAAACAGCGACATTGAACTGGCCCCTAATAATATAAAAGTTGGCCCAGCGTTGCTGGGCCAGTGACGGTCTGTTACTTTGCTATTATAACCCGCTTATCCACGACTCACAAATAAGGTTTAAATGACTTACTTGCATAGGTGACTAAGCCATCAGATGATTTACTAATTAGATATACCGCCAGGTTATGCTTTTCAGCATAAACTTTAGCACGCTCTGTTCCCATTACTGTCAGCGCCGTAGCAAGACCATCTGCCGTCATGGCTGAAGGGTGCAATACCGTCACGGATACTAAGTCATGCTTGACGGGCATACCCGTAGCAGGGTCAATTAAATGGGTAAAAGTTTCCCCGTCCATTTCATAAAAAATACGGTAATCCCCTGATGTAGCAATACCATTGCTGCCTGGCTTTAATGCTTTATGTACTTGACGCTGCCCCATAGGCGCATCGGGTTGCTCAATTGCAATAACCCATGGCTTATTATTTGGTTTAACCCCCGAAACTCGAAGCTCTCCGCCGATTTCTACCATATAATTATCAATGCCTAGCTGCTCTAGCAATAATGCAACCTTGTCTATACCATAGCCTTTTGCCGTCGCTGAAAAAGAAACTTCTAAGCCTGCTATTGTTTTCGCTAAACCTTGCTCATTAAGTACCAGCTTATCAACCCCAATGCGGCTGCGCATATCATCAAGTTGAATTTGAGTTGGCCGCTGAGTTGGGCGTTTATCAGGACCAAATCCCCATAAATCGATAAGCGGTCCCATAGTCACATCAAGCGTTTCGGTTGATTTTCCTAGCCGAATTGATTCAGCAATCACCGTTCTAAAGTCGTCACTAATAACCATTATTTCATTGTTTGACAAGGCATTAAACTGGTTAATTTCAGAACCTTTTACCCATGGAGACATTGACTGATTCACTACTATTAATGTGTCATCAATTTGCTTTTGTAGCTGCTCTTTCGTTAATTCAAGCTCAGGGGGGTAAGCTTTAATATTGTAGGTTGTCCCCATCGTTTTTCCCGTGAGTACTAACGCCTGAGGGGTATTCTCATGATGATTATCACAACCAGTTAATACAATAGTGGCCAAAATGATTATGGGTAAAAAAATACGTACCATCTTCCCTTCCTTAAATTCTTAAAATATGGCTATGTAACCCATACAAACGATTACCCTAATACTATATCAACTCAGTCATAGGTAATAAAAAAACCCCAAAGCATGCTTTGGGGTTTATATTTTATCTCAAAATTCTGTTTTGAGCATGCACGAAAGCCTAATTAGCCACCGAAGTCATCTAGTAAGATGTTTTCGTCTTCTACACCTAGGTCTTTGAGCAAATTAATTACAGCCGCGTTCATCATTGGAGGACCACACATGTAGAACTCGCAATCTTCTGGTGCTTCATGATCTTTTAAGTAGTTCTCATAAAGTACATTATGGATGAAGCCTGTATAACCTTCCCAGTTATCTTCTGGTTGTGGGTCTGACAATGCAGTGTGCCATACGAAGTTTTCGTTCTCTGCCGCTAGGCCATCAAAGTCTTCAACGTAGAACATCTCACGTTTAGAGCGCGCACCATACCAAAAAGACATCTTACGTGAAGAGTTAAGACGTTTAAGCTGGTCAAAAATATGCGAACGCATCGGAGCCATACCTGCACCACCACCAACAAATACCATTTCTGCATCCGTGTCTTTAGCAAAGAACTCACCAAATGGACCTGAAATAGTTACTTTATCACCTTCTTTCAATGACCAAATGTACGAAGACATTTTACCACATGGTAGTGACAAGTTATTTGGTGGCGGAGTCGCAATACGTACATTAAGCATGATAATGCCAAACTCTTCTGGATAGTTTGCCATTGAGTATGCACGAATGGTTTCTTCATCCACTTTAGACTCAAGATTAAAGAAGCCAAAGCGCTCCCAATCTGGACGATACTCATCAGGAACATCGAAGTCTGCATATTTAACGTGGTGTGCTGGCGCTTCAATCTGAATATAACCACCGGCACGAAATGGCACAGACTCACCATCAGGAATAGCTAGTTTTAGCTCCTTGATGAAAGTTGCTTTGTTATCATTAGAGATAACTTCACAGTCCCACTTCTTAACCCCGAAAATTGATTCTTCAAGTTCAATTTCCATATCGTTTTTAACATTAACCTGACATGCTAAGCGACAGCCTTCACGTGCCTCACCTTTAGATATGTGGTCAAGTTCGGTTGGCAGAATATCACCGCCACCTTCTTTGATGTGTACGCGACACTGGCCACATGAGCCACCGCCACCACAGGCTGACGATACAAAGATACCAGCATCTGACAAAGCACCAAGTAACTTACTACCTGCAGATGTAGTGATGCCTTTGTCAGTATCACCATTAATTCCAATTGTAATGTCACCGCTTGCTACTAGCTTAGATTTAGCGGCAATAATCACTAAAACTAAGACAACAACGATAGCAATGAACATCCCTACGCCTAAATATACCTCAAGCATGATTTTTCCTCGCTACCTTTACAGTGAAATACCAGAGAATGACATAAAGCCAAAGCCCATTAAACCTACGGTGATAAAGGTAATACCTAAACCACGTAGACCATCTGGCACGTCTGCATATTTCATTTTCTCACGGATACCAGCAAGCAATACGATTGCCAGCGCCCAACCCACTCCAGAACCAATACCAAATACCACTGACTCACCAAAGTTAAGATTACGCTCAACCATGAATGAAACCGCACCGAATATTGCACAGTTAACAGTAATAAGTGGTAAGAAGATGCCCAGAGCGTTGTAAAGTGCAGGGAAAAACTTGTCCAAAGCCATTTCTAGGATTTGTACAAGTGCTGCAATAACACCAATGAAAGTTAAAAAGCGTAAGAAGCTTAAATCAGCTTCAACAAAACCTAACCACTCCAGCGCTCCCGGTGCCAACACGGCATAATATACTAGGTTGTTAACTGGAACAGCCACACCCAATACAAAAATTACAGCAATACCTAGGCCTAGTGACGTAGTTACTTTCTTAGATACTGCTAAAAAAGTACACATACCTAAGAAGAAAGATAAAGCTAAGTTTTCAACAAAAACCGCTTTAACGAATAAGCTAATATATTGTTCCATCTTTCTCCCCTTACGCCTTCGCTTCTACTTGGTCTTTCTTATATGTGCGAAGTATCCAAATAAAGATACCCACTAAGAAGAACGAGCTAAATGGCATAATTAGTAGACCCATTGGACGGTACCAGCCACCATCAGAAACAAGTGGTAAGATTTCAACACCAAATAATGTACCAGAACCAAACAGTTCACGCACAAAACCAACCGTTAGAAGTACCACTGAGTAGCCTAAGCCATTACCAATACCATCTAAGAATGACATAGCTGGTGGTGATTTCATTGCATAGGCTTCTGCACGGCCCATTACAATACAGTTGGTAATGATCAAACCGATAAAGGTTGATAACTCTTTAGCCGTTGTATAAACAACTGCCTGTAAGACTTGGTCAACAACAATTACCAGTGACGCGATAATAGTCATCTGCACTATGATACGCACACTCGAAGGAATGTGATTACGGATCATTGAGATGAATAAGCTTGAGAAGCCAGTTACCAATGTCAAAGCAATTGACATGATCAAGGCGTTTTTAAGGCTTGATGTTACCGCCAAAGCAGAGCAAATACCAAGCACCTGAAGGGCAATTGGGTTGTTTGCAAAGACAGGGCCAAACAAGACTTCTTTCATTTCTTTAGTATTAGCCATTAGTTCAATGCTCCTTTACGTACTTTCGCAAGGAATGGACCAAAACCTTTATTACTAGTCCAAAAGTCAATGGTGTTATCTACACCGTTTGAAGTCAACGTAGCGCCAGACAAGCCATCAATTTTATGTTCATTGCTGCCAGCTGTACCCTTAACGATATCAATTGGAAGCTGTTTACCTTCCCACGTAGCAGTCCACTTAGGGTTTTGGATTTCACCACCTAAGCCAGCTGTTTCATTGTGTTTGTAGAACTGAATCGCTTTAATTGTTTGACCATCGTCATCAATTGCAAGGAAACCGAACATGATACCCCAAAGACCATAGCCTTGGATTGGCAAAATAACCGTTGAAACCTCACCATTGTCACCTTTTGCAAGATAAACTGGCGAGTTGTTAGTCATGCGTTGAACACCTGCTAAGTCATCCTCTTTTGCTAATGCAAAACTACGCTTAGCATCGAACTTAGTACTTTCAAAATCAAAAGTGCTATGGTCAATATCAACATATTCACCAGTATCCATATCGATAACACGAGGTTCAATATTAGCTTTAAACGTTTCTTCAACGTTTTCTACATCTTTGAAACCTGCAGCAGCGAGAATATTACGTTGAACATCTTTAATTTTGTTAGCTTGCTGAAGTGGGCGAAGCTGTACAGACGCAAAAGATACAACTATCGCACATACCAAACATAGGCCAACAACAACGCCTAGCGTTTTGCCTATAGATTCATTGTTACTAGACACGTGCTAATCTCCTCTTAACATTAGACTGCACAACAAAGTGGTCAAATAGTGGAGCAAATAGGTTGGCGAATAGAATTGCTAACATCATGCCTTCAGGATATGCTGGGTTAACCACACGGATTAATACCACCATAATGCCAATTAGCGCACCGTATGCAAATTTACCTTTATTAGTGAAAGATGCCGATACCGGGTCAGTCGCCATAAAGAACATACCAAATGCAAATCCACCCAACACTAAGTGCCAGTACCAAGGCATTGCAAAAGCAGCGTTAGTATCAGAACCTAATGCATTAAATAAGCTTGCCATCGCAACCATACCAAGGAATACACCCAGTACGATACGCCAAGATGCAATACGCACATACATTAAGAAGAAACCACCTAACATCAGTGCTAGCGTTGACGTTTCACCCATAGAGCCCTGAATGAAACCGTAAAAAGCATCCCACCAAAGAACCATGTTGTTAAAATCTAACGCGCCTTGAGCTACTTGCCCTAAATATGTTGCACCAGAGAACGAATCTACTGCTGTCCATACCGTGTCACCTGAAATGTCAGCTGGGTAGGCAAAGAACAAAAATGCACGACCAGCAAGTGCAGGATTTAAGAAGTTACGACCAGTGCCACCAAATACTTCTTTTGCAACAACAACACCAAAAGTAATACCTAGTGCAGCTTGCCATAGTGGAATAGTCGAAGGAAGAATAAGCGAAAACAGCACTGAAGTTACAAAGAAACCTTCGTTTACTTCATGTTTACGGATAGACGCAAATAAAACTTCCCAGAAACCACCTACTAAAAAAACAGTTCCATAAATAGGTAAGTAAAAGCACGCACCATAGAACATTTTAGCGCCCCAACCTGCTTCGGCAGTTAATTCACCACCCAGCGCTTGGAAAATCGCAACTTGCCATGTATTGGCAATTTCAAAACCGTTACCAAGTGCCATTGCAGCTTGGTGACCAATGTTGAACATACCAAAAAACATTGCAGGGAATGTTGCCATCCACACTAAAATCATAATACGTTTTAAGTCGATATTATCACGTACGTGCGTTGCACCTTTATTTACATAACCTGGTGTGTAAAAAACGGTTGCAACTGCTTCATACAATGCATACCACTTTTCATGTTTACCACCTGCTTCAAAGTGAGGTTCAATGTCTTCTAAAAATTTCTTTAAGGCCATTTTAACCCTCCTTCTCGATAGTAGTAAGGCAATCGCGAAGGATTGAACCGTACTCATACTTGCCAGGGCATACGAAAGTACATAGCGCTAAATCTTCTTCATCTAGCTCTAATGCGCCCAATGTGATTGCACTATCCAAATCACCTGATATTAAATCTCGTAATAATGGCGTTGGTAAGATATCGAGTGGCATAACACGTTCATAGTTACCAATTGGCACCATGGCACGATTAGACCCACCCGTCGACGTTGTCATTTTAAATAAACGACTTGGCGCTAAATGTGAAATAAACGTACGTGTTACTGAAAATTTGTCACTACCTGGTGCTATCCAGCCGAATAGCTCTTTTTCACGACCTTCAAGTAATACTGACACTTGAACATGGTGACGACCTAGGAAAGCGTGAGGGCCGGTTGCTGTTTTACCAGCTAACACAGAGCCAGAAATGACTCGGTTATCACCGTCTTCAAGCTCACCTGCCACTAAATCAGTTAGCGAGGCACCTAATTGAGTTTTAACTAAGCGAGGGTTTTTAACACGAGGACCTGCCAAAGCAACAACTCGCTCAGCGTTAATTTCACCAGTTAAAAATAGCTGACCGAAAGCAATCACATCTTGATAACCTAAATGCCATACCTGCTTATTAGCAGATACAGGGTCCAGGTGATGAATGTGAGTACCCACTAAGCCTGCAGGGTGAAGGCCGTCAAATTCATGCACCTCAACTTGTGAAAGTGATGAACTTGGCACCTTGCTACTTGCATGCTTACAAACAAACACTTTACCATCAGTTAAACGAGATACTACCGCAAGACCAGCTTCAAATGCTTCCACATTTTCAGCAATAATCACAGCAGGATCCGCAGCTAACGGGTTAGTATCGATTGCAGTCACAAAAATAGAACTAGGTGTGGCATCGATTGCAGCTACTTTGCTAAAAGGACGTGCTCTTAGCGCAGGCCATTGACCTGAATCAACAAGCACTTTTATCACTTTATCGCGCTCTACACTGCTTAAATCAGCAGCAGAGAACTTGTCAAAAGTGATTTGCTCATTGCCTTGCACTTCAATCACAACGGATTGCAGTACACGCTTAGCACCACGGTTAATTTCTTTAACTACACCAGCAGCTGGTGCAGTAAACTTGACGCCAGGGTTCTTTTTATCTTCAAAAAGAACTTGGCCTTTTTTGACTTGGTCATCCACACGAACATGCATGGTTGGACGCATACCAATAAACTCTTCGCCAAGCACAGCAACTCGTTTGACGGCAGAACCATCATGAATCACTTGCTGAGGCGCGCCCTCTATAGGTAAATCCAGACCTTTTTTTATGTTGATCATAGGCACTTGCATTACATTAACGGAAAGAAATTGAAAAATCTTTAGTTACCACGACGCTGGTTGCCTTATATTTATTCAGTATCAAAGAGCCACTTGAACGAATATCGAACAAGCATCGTAGTTGTGTTCTCACATATTTCTGTAATTTTAACATTAATCACCCAGACTATGCGAGTGGAAATACAAAATTTATATGCCTTTCATTGGCTTTATATCGAGCATTGACAGCAGTATAGACTAAAGTAGAGCAATAGAAAGTCCGTCCAGTTCAGCATTGTTGCACTTTCAACGCACAATTTTGATTATTCAAATAACGCCAGTGTTCTTATTAGAAACTGCTCGACCCTATGTTTTATTACTCCCTAATACTGTGAGCGACTTTAACATGCTCTATCTAAAGCTTAAATCACACGTCTCTCTGTTATTTTTCATGTTCTCATTCAATAGGAAATCTACGCCTAAATTAAATGTATAAACAATTCACTTAACTATTTTGGATAAGAGTGTTGAACTAAATAACTCACGTTGCTTATCATCCAATAAAGTTATTTCGTTTAACACCAACTCGCTTTTATGCAGCAATAGTTTTATTAGGCAAACTCTCTTATCCAAAGTTGAGGTTATTTACCACTTTATGAGTGAATTAAACCGTAATAAATTTTTTAGGCTGCCACCCTAACTGCCTCACGGCTTTATTACTACTAAATACTTGTTGCAAACTATAGCCTTCTGTCCATGTTCCATAGTGTTTAATCCACTTCGCCAACGCATACTCTTCAATTTTTTTTGCGCTTCGCTGCGCCAATAATTTATTAATGGGCGCCTTATGCTCTGCAGAGCCTATGTATTCATCACCACTTTGACCCTTCTCAAGCACAAGCCTATATAGTTGCGCTAAGTTTTTTCTTTCTACCAAAGGCCATGTCTGAACCGCACCTCTTGGTAAAGTTGGGTGTCCGCAGCGTTCAATTTCCCATGATAGAATTGGAGGTAAATAATGCGTTTTTTTCACATACTACATTTGCTGGACTAACAACTCGCAAATCTATATTTTTGCACTTTGAAAGGAAGTCGATACTTTCCAGCATCCATTGGTAATCTAACAATGAATTTTTAGGGGTTAGCTCTGTTATAACTTGTTCATGGCTACCGTAAGTCCAGCACCCTGAGGTATAAAGCAAAATAAGTGGTGTTGAACGGTTCGCTGCATGTTTTGCAATCACTTGCATAAATTTATAATCCACGTCTCCCATGTGTTCATCAAAAGTGCAAGCTGTGTGTATCAGCGCATCACATTGGGCTAATTCCTCTAACCAAGTAGATACTTTAATTAACGAGCCCAAAATTGGTTCAGCTCCCATGCTTTTAGACTTGTTGGCGCTATCGGCACTTCTGCAAAGCACTTTTACACAATAACCATGACATAACAGCTCTTCAACAACCGCACTGCCTATGTTGCCGGTTCCACCTGTTATAATAACTGATTTCGTATCTATCATAAGTAACCTCGTTGCTTTTCATTATTGTTACAACAACATAACGGGCTATGATAGCTGTTGCTATAGCCGTTACTAAAGGTCAAAGTTTATGTAGATAAATGAATATAAAACGTCGATTTTAATTGCGATAAGCTATTTTTTATGGATTTTCCGATATTGAATAGGAGTCATATGATGGAACTGGCGGAAATTACGGATTAATACATCATCTGATTGAAAGCCGCATGAAGCAGCGATGAGCTTTAGCGGATCATTAGATGAAATAAGTAAATTTGCTGCAACTAAACACCGCCACTGACGTAAGAAAATTAACGGTGGCAGGCCAGTTGTTCGCTTGAAGCGATTAGTCAACGACGATTTAGAAAGTGCCGCTACTTTTGCAAGCTCTTCAACACTCCAATCTTTGTTTAAATTGCTTTGTATAGCAAGCATCACCGATGCTAAAAACCTATCTTGTAATGCTGTTAACCATCCTAAATCAAATACCTTAGCATCTAGGCCTCGTAGTACTTCTATTAATAACAACTCTAACCACCGAGTTCTTGCCAAATGTCCACCAGGTGTAGAGCACTTATTCTCTTCGTAAAGACAAGATACTATCACTTCTAACTTACTACTTGCGGGCACTTCAATAACCAGAATTTCAGGCAATGCTCCACCGAGTTGCGTGCAGGGCCTATATTGCAAAGGTAAAAATGTAAAACTACCACACATCACAGAGCAAGATTCACCTTGACCACCAATCACCATATTTTCGATATCAGCTCGGGGTTTTCCTAAAAACAACTGCTCAATACTTTGGCACGCCACGGCTGACTCACTCATTATTTTATGTGCACTACCATAGGGCAATAAAAGTAACTGACCTGCGCTCAACTGAACTGCTTCCCCACTAGATAATTCAACCACGCACTGGCCTTTTTTTATAAAGCTAAAACAGCAGCTCGATTGTTGTTGTTCTTCTATACCCCATGGTGCTTTTAGTTTTACATGAGAAAACACCTCACATTTAGGTTTAAGGTGAGAAATAAACAAGCTTAATGGGTCAGCCATTTCCATCTGATAATACTCCGTAACAATAAAGCTTAGGTATTCCTATTTAACTTAAGCTTTGGATAAGGTTATTTACTACGTCAAAACCTTTATCCCAACCTTAATGCAGATCGTTTAATAGATCCTGACCTTCGTCAGGAAGATTATAGACATATGCTGGGTCAATGCCCTCTCATAATTAGTCGCATGGTTGAGCCTATTTCGTCATTGTGAACTTGTTTCAAAACCTCATTACCTTAAACAAATTGCATTTTATTCAAACCTAAGGTGATTTATCATCAAGCATACCGTGTTAGCAACAAAAAACTGAACAGCTAGATAAAATTGATGTAGTTAGGGCGTGTTTATGATACGGCAGAAAAATACTTTTTAAAAGAGGGAGATAAGGTGACCAGCTAGGTTTTTATTGTAAAAAATCGACCACCTTTAGTCTAGCAAAATGAGCACTCTAAGTGCTCATATCACCTTTATAATAAATTATTGATAGCGAGGTTAGGGTTAACCTCTAGATCATAATCTATCTCATCGATGCCAAATCCAAACAAGCGTAAGAATTCGTTGTGATAACCTACGTAATCAGTTAGCTCATCAATGGTTTCAGTTTTAACGCTATCCCAAACTTGCTGCACACGTGCTTGAACATCATCTTCGAGTTCTTTGTAATTTTGAAACAGGTGACCACCGTCATCAAAACGCGGAGTTTCACCATAAAGGTTTTCACGGAACAAACCATTAATTTGTTCAATTGTCCCCTCATAAGTGCCATCAGCTTTCATCACTTTAAACAATGCTGAGATGTATAAAGGCATGATTGGAATCGCCGAACTCGCCTGAGTCACTACAGCATTAAGAGAAGAAACATACGCTTGGCCATTTAAAGCAGCTGTAGACTCTTTAATTGCCACGGTTGCGCGGTCTAAGTCTTCTTTCGCTTTACCTATTGTTGCATGGCCGTAAATGGGCCAAGTAAGCTCTTTACCAATATATGTATAAGCGGTTGTTTTGAAGTCATCAGCAAGCACATCAGCTTGTTTAAGTGCATCAATCCAAAGCTCCCAATCTTCACCACCCATCACTTTGACAGTATTGGCTATTTCATCTTCATTAGCCGCTTCTACCGTCATTTCATCAATTTCGCGTTTTGACGTATTTAAGTTTTTGGTTGTCACATCATTGCCGATTGGCTTTAGCGTCGAAGAAAAAACTTCACCCGTTTTGGGGTCTGTACGACGCGGAGAAGCCAAGCTATAGATCACTAAATCCACTTTGCCCATTTCAGACTTAATAGCCTCAACCGTCTTTGCTTTTATTGCATCAGAGAACGCATCACCATTAATATTCTTTGACCATAAACCAGCGTCATCAGCAGCTTGCTGAAAAGCCGCTGTATTATACCAACCCGCTGACGCAGTTTTACGCTCTGTGCCTTCTTTTTCAAAAAAGATACCTAGCGTTTTCGCCCCAGAACCAAACGCAGCAGTAATGCGAGAAGCCAAGCCATAGCCCGTTGAAGCACCGATAACTAATACATTTTTAGGGCCCTTAGCAATTGGGCCTTGTGCTTTTACGTAGGCTATTTGCTCTTGTACGTGCGCGGCACAACCAGCAGGGTGTGCATTGGTGCAAATAAAACCACGAATTTTTGGTTTAACGACCATAATCAATCCTATAATTTTTCAAAAACTGTCATAGTTTAATGGTTGATCAGACAAATACAGGTCTGATCAGCTAGTTATCTAACTTAGAACCACCCAAGCAATTAGGCGAATCAGGGATTTGCCCTGCCTTTTCGCTATATTCTTCAGGCGTGTAGGCGTGAATTGACAAAGCATGAATGTGATTCGCCAACTCATCTTTTAAGACTTCATTCACATTGCGGTGGCGCTGTAATAAACGCTTACCTGTGAACTCCTCGCTGACGACCACAACTTTAAAGTGAGAGTCTTCGCCGCGAGAATGCATATGGCTTTCATTTACCACATTGAGGTGTTTACAGCGAATTGCTGCAGCTAATTTTTCATGAATTTGCGCTTGCATCGACATGCTAACCCCTTATTTTAAGTTTACTTATGGTCGTCACTATACGCTTTTGTGCGCACTTGACCAACCGTTCTAAAGGTTAAATTAATTCGCCCACCCGTCACCTTTGTTTGTACAGGTAAAGCATGCTGATAATATCGCTGACTATTACCATTCATGACCAAGCAACTACCACTTTCAAGTAATATATCTTGCTGCTCGGCAGTGACTTTATGTTTTATCTTAAATTTACGAACAGCGCCAAGAGAAATGGAAACAATACAAGGTGCAGGCCCAAGCTCCATTTCATCATCACTATGCCAGCCCATTTTATCTTGACCGTCTCGATACCAATTCACCAGTAATGCATTGAATGAATGCCCATAACTTTTTTGCAACCGCTTACGCATCGCCAATAAAGGTGCGGGCCAAGGATTGTTATCTAGCTTTTTATTTGAATAGCTATAAGCAACATCGGTATCAGCAATAAAACATTGTTTACGTGGTATTGGGTGAGACTTTCCATACACCTGTATGCGCGGTTGCTGCCAATCTAATCGCGCACGTAGGTACTCATAAAGCGCAATACTTTTAGATAAACTCATTACCTTAGGATAATAATTAAAACCAGGAGGTAAGAGCGTTTCTGGCTGACGTGATGTCATGATACTATTGACCTATTCTATTCATGTTACACAATACATATGACAACTGATGCGTTATTAGGTGGCCACGAGCTTACATTACACCGTTTTCCTTTAGAGCAAAAAAACCGAAGCCTGCAAGCATGGGATGCGGCCGACGAATACCTCATCGATTATGTCCTTGAACATCATAACCAAGCTGTTCGTATCTTGGTACTCAATGATAACTTTGGTGCTTTGACATGTGCTTTAAAAACCATGGCTCTGAGCGAGCGGCACATAACTAATGTTAATGACTCATACGTTTCTCATCAAGCATGTAAGTATAATTTGGCAAATAACCAAATTGATGATAGCGCAGTGACTTATTTAGATAGCCTCAGCGAATATCCACATGATATTGATTTGGTATTAATTAAAATACCAAAAAATGCAGGTTTTTTAGCACATCAATTGGCGTTACTTAGCAACCTCCCAAGTGAGGTAAAAGTTATTGCAGGCGGCAAAGTAAAAGAGGTACATACCTCTACACTCAAAAGCTTTAACCACTTTTTATGTGAGCCAACAACCAGTTTAGCTGTAAAAAAAGCGCGCCTTATTTTTAGCGAAACAACTTCAAAGCCGGTAGAAAGTAAATTTCCAGTATCTTGGCCACTAGAAAAAACCGAGTTTACTTTAACCAATCATGCCAATGTATTTTCTCGTGATTCATTAGATATTGGCGCACGCTTTTTTATGAATTACCTGCCACAAGGTAAAAAACCGCTCAAAGTAATAGACTTGGGATGTGGTAACGGTGTAATTGGATTAATAAGTTTAGATAAAATGCCCAACGCACACTTCACCTTTGTTGATGAATCAGCAATGGCCGTCGCCAGTGCCAAAGAAAATATCACTCTAAATTTACCTGACGCACTAGAACGATGTCAGTTTGTACAAAACGACTGCCTTAGTGACTTCACCGCTGGTTCAGCTGATTTAGTGTTATGTAACCCTCCATTTCACCAAGCACAAGCAATAACCGATCACATCGCATGGCAAATGTTTGTACAAGCTAAACAAGTGTTGAAAAAAGGAGGAGAGCTTAGAATTATAGGTAACCGCCACCTTGAGTACCAAGATAAGCTCAATCGCTTATTTGGTAACTGTAAAGTCATTGGCAATAATAAAAAATTTACTGTTTTGAGTTCAATGCTAAGAGGTTAAACAATGAAGTTATTGACCACATTATTTATCGTTTTACTTACGGGTTGTGCAAGCGCGCCCAAATCTGTCATTCTCAGCCCTGTTTATTCCTCGGGGAAAATTAGTCAATTCAACGTGCCAATTCAACTGAACGTTGAAGACAATCGAGTGAGCAATTTTACAATTCGGGTATTAGATCAAGAACCTGCGCTTTATTTACCTGACGCTGCACTACCTAAGACGGTTGGAGCGACACTACGCCAAGCATTGCAAACTAATGGCGCGAAAATTAATACTGTGGCACGTAGCCAAGTTATTTTACATATTAACGAGTTTGCAGCCCAAGTCACTGAATCACTCACAAAGCACCAAAGTCATGCTCAGGCAAAATTCAGCGTAGAAGTTATTCAAGGCACACGACGCTTTGAGAAAAGTTATAGTGCTAAAGCGCAACTCAATGGGCCACTCAAACATGAACAAGCTAAAGTTGAAGGGCAACTTAATGACTTGACTGAAATGTTGATCACTCGCATTGTGTCAGATAAAGAATTAATTAAATTTTTGCAGGGATCATAATGAAAAATATCATCGTTTTTTTATCGTGCTTATTGTTTTCTGTATCGGGCTTTACAGCTAACAAAGACGGTCGTTTCACCCAAAAGGATAACCTTTTCCCAAGGGTAAAAATGGTCACTAGCCTTGGTGATATCATCATCGAGCTTGATCGTTCACGTGCGCCCCTAACAGCAAATAACTTCCTGACTTACGTCATAAACGGCGATTACAAAGGCTCTGTATTTCATCGAGTAGAAAGAGACGAAGCCAATGAAACGGATTTTGTGATCCAAGGTGGGGGTTACGACAAAGAGTATGACGGCATGTTTGAACGCGCGCCCATTTTTAATGAAAGTGGTAACGGTTTGAAAAATGATATGTACTCGGTAGCCATGGCCTACCAAGACAACAAACCCCACTCTGGCACCCGTCAATTCTTTTTTAATATGAATGACAATGACCATTTAAACCCTGGTCGAGATTGGGGCTTTGCAGTATTTGGCAGTGTGGTAGAAGGGTATGAAACTTTAGATAAAATAATGCAAGTCGAAACCGGCTATAACGGCAAATTAGGCTATACCTTTATCCCTAAAACACCAGTGATTATTTTTGATGTCAGCATGTTAGAACCACAACCTTTATAATCCCCAAGGAAGTTTATGATCCTCAAGGCAAGTTTACGCGAATATCTGGGATATTATAAAGATAAACGCTTAGTCACTATTTTTATGTTGGGGATCAGTAGTGGCTTCCCCTGGGTACTCATTGGTTCAGTTATGTCGGCTTGGTTAAAAGATGAAGGGCTGAGCCGCAGTATGATTGGCCTATTTGGTATTGTATTTGCGGCCTACACCATTAACTTTTTATGGTCGCCACTACTTGATAGGATCAAGCTCCCAATTATTGGTAAGTTACTTGGACAAAGGCGTAGCTGGATAGCCTTATGTCAAGTAATTACCGCTGGAGCGGCATTATCAATGTCGACCATTATCCTCAAAGAGCAACTATTTTTAGCGGCATTACTGTGTTTTTTAATCGCAATTTCATCAGCAACACATGATATTGCGATAGATGCATTTCGTATTGACTCTTTACCAGAAGAGGAAAGTGAAAAGGCCACGGCAGCAGCGGCGATGGCAACCTCAGGATGGTGGACCGGCTACGCTTTACTAGGCGCAATGCCTTTCTTTTTGGCTGATTTACCTAATTTTGATTGGCCTTACATATATATTATTCTCGCTGGCATTATGTTGGCACTTTTAGTGGTGACACTAATAGCAAAAGAACCTAAGTCCAACAGAGAAGTAGTACAAGCACAGCTTGAACGAGACTATCAAAACAAACTTGCTAACTTAGCGCCTGGTAAAATCAACCAACTGAGTGCATGGTTAGCCGTTACACTAATCGAGCCTTTTAGAAGTTTTTTTAGAAAAAATGGCGTTAAAACCGCGCTAGCATTATTAGCTTTTGTGTTTTTATTCAAAATAGGCGAATCCTTTTTAGCCCGGATGTCTATTGTTTTTTATAAAGAGATTGGTTTCAGTAATAGTCAAATTGCACAGTACTCTAAGTTAGGCACGGGCGTTATTACCATTATCTTTGCCTTTTTAGGCAGCATATTTAACCACCGTTATGGCATCGTCAAAGGTTTATTTGTCAGTGGTGTTGCTATGGCTGCATCTAATTTGATGTTTTCATGGATAGCAATTGCTGGACCAAAAGAATCTCTCTATGCTATCGCTATTATTGTTGATGGCTTTACTCAGGCTTGGTCACTCGTTGCTATGGTTGCTTTCATCTCAATGTTGTGTGATAGAGCGTTTAGTGCCACTCACTACGCATTACTGGCTTCTTTAAGTAGTTTAGGCCGTACGGTACTATCAAGTTACAGTGGCGTGGTGATAGATGATTGGTTTGCCGGCAACTGGGCATTATTTTTTGCTCTAACTGCTGTAATGGTTATTCCATCTTTGGCTTTTTTATTCCTGATCCGCCATAAACTTTATGCGATTGAAGATGCATATCATGGTAGAAATAACTAGGCGATATCTAGATATGTTACTAAAGGGTTATATAAAGTGCTTTGGAGGTAAGATCTAGGTGCAAATCCCTGCACCTTACTGTATCAAAGAGCTTTACTACTCATCTTTTAGCAAGTGAAGTCCCTCATATGGGTCAACCTCAAGTGCTTCACAGTAGCGTAAAAACTCAATCACATCTAAACGACGCTCTTGGTTTTCAATTTTTCCAATAAAAGAATGCGGAGTACCCAAAACCTGTGCAAGGCTGCGCATTGTATGGCCTTTCTCGTGACGCTTAGACTTAAGCCATTTTGTTAGCTTACCGTTTTCTTCAGAGGAAACCGTTTTTCCCATCATATTAAACATCTCCTACTAGATGATTTTAATAAAAAATTTCAAATGAAATGTGCCCGTCTCATTTGAAATACTATATTGTATAGCATAACAACAGAGTTAATAACCCGCTTTGTCCCTATGTACCCAATTAGGTATAGACTATAATTCTTTTAACACCTAATTAAAACTTTATATATTTAAAAATTTTTATTGCAGTGATAAAGCCCCATAACTTTAACAAATATTTTATAAAATGTACCACTTTTAATAATAAATTATTTTCTTTAAAAGTTATGCACTTATGTCTAACATTAACAGATCAACACTAATCTAGGCTGAATATATATGATCAGATTGCTATTTTTATTACCAATTTTACTGTGCTTTGCTTGGTATTGCTTTTTACGCACTAATGGAGTACCCATCAAAAAAGGAAAGAAAGGTTTCTTATATATTTTGGCATTCAGTACTTTTGTACTAGGTTTCTTTGCCCTAATGATTCAAGTCACTCATCAGGCATAAAAAAAGCCACTGTAATAAGTGGCTTTATTCATAAATCGCTGTTACACGCTAAAACTAGCGCCACAGCCACAGGTTGTTGTTGCATTTGGGTTATTCACAAAAAAGCGAGCGCCCTCTAAACCCTCTGTATAATCAACCACACCATCTAGGAGATATTGAATGCTCATTGGGTCAACCACCATGGTCACACCATTTTTTACAATCTCTAAATCGCCTGGATTCGCTTTTTCATCAAAAGTAAAACCATATTGAAAACCAGAGCAGCCACCACCAGTTACATAAACACGCAACTTTAGCTCCGGATTTTCTTCTTCCTCAATCAGTTCTTTTACTCGATTTGCTGCTGCATCACTAAATTGAATAGGTAACTGTTCAGACATTATCACTCGACCCTTGTACATTTTATAGCACGATTATCTAATACCCGAGTATTTTAATCAAGTATAGATATTCACCTATGCACGGCTTATGGTTAAACCAAAAAAACAGAATTAATTATTTACTTAGCAAGGACGCTATGACATTTTTTTGATAAACTTAAGTCCTTATTATGACTTGGAATTCAAACATGTCGCTGGATACTTTAAGGCGTCGACTTGCCAAACCAAAAACGTCAGTTCAATTGTGCCTATTGGGTGTTGTTGCGGGATTATTGGCAGCAATTTTGATTATCCTCTTTCGTCTTACTATCGTACATGTACAAGGGTTGTTTTTACAAACCTCTGAGGACTTTTCTACCCTAGTTGAATATCAACGCGTTATTTTGCCTGTTCTGGGCGCTCTGCTAATTGCTGTATTCGCAGATTTAACCGGCTTTAAACACTATCGTTTAGGGATCCCCTTTGTCATTCACCGAATTAAACACCACTACGGGAAAATGCCAATTTGGAATAGTGCGAATCAGTTTTTTGGCGGCGCAGTCGCATTAATTTGTGGCTTTTCTGTAGGCCGAGAAGGGCCCTCTGTGCATATGGGTGCAACTGGAGCAAGTATTTTAGCTCATCGCCTTCACCTGCCGCTTAATTCAGCCAGAACATTAGCTGGTTGCGGAGTAGCTGCAGGTATTGCTGCTTCATTTAACACACCACTTGCAGCTGTTATTTTTGTTATGGAAGTTGTACTTAGAGAGTATAAAATCCACATTTTTGTGCCAATCATGCTTGCTGCGGTCACCGGAGCCCTTGCCACACAATTTGTTTTTGGCCATGATAGTGAACTTGCCCTAATAAGCATTACACCGTTAAGCTTCTGGCACTACCCGTACCTCATCCTATGCGGTGTAGTTTTAGGCGCTGTCGCTTTTAGCTTTAATCAAAATTTGATGCTCATTATAAAAACCTTTAAGTCAGTAAATATGTTCCCCCGCTTAATGCTAGCTGGACTCATTGCAGGCCTCATAGGCTTCATGGTTCCCGAAGCGATGGGCTCTGGTATGAGTGCTATTCGTCTTGCGGTAGACTCACCTGAAAATATGCAGTTACTTACAACGGTGTTAATTGCAAAATTATTAGCCACCTTGTTTGCAATTGGATTAGGTATTCCTGGTGGGCTCATTGGCCCTGTCATAGGTTTAGGGGTTGTTATGGGCACCCTCATGTCATTCTTTGCACAGTTTATTACTCCGGGATTAGATGTCAGTGGTACCTATGGGGTCCTTGGAATGGCCGGTTTACTAGCAGCAACACTGCATGCACCTCTTGCTGCTTTAACTGCTGTGATGGAGTTAACATCAAACCCTAAAATCATTGTTCCTGCTATGCTGGTTATCTCTGCGGCTTACATCACTGCCCTGCAAGTGTTTGGTAATCGTTCTATTTTCTTACAACAATTAGATTTTCAAGGTCTTCCTTATCAAGTATCTCCTGCTAGTGAAGCGCTACAAAAAGTCGGCATAATGGAAGAAATGGATGAAAACTTTAAATTAATTTATTCAAGCGATAAAGAACAAATAAAAGAAACTCTAGCAGCGGTGAACAGCCAAACGCCTCTGATAGTACATGATAAGGACAATGGTTATCGCCTCGCTGAATATGATTTGAACTTAATGAGCGACCAAAGCATGACGATTTCTTATATCCCTTTGCAAGGACTCAGTAGCCAAGCAACACTTTCAGATGCTTTTGATATTTTAAAGGACAAACGTAGCGGCGCAGTGTATGTTTACAGCCAAAAAGATGATCAGCAAATTATGGGCCTACTTAGGTGGGATCAAATTCGCCATATTTTAACTATTCGTAACAGCTTACTTTAACGAGAACGTCAATGAGCGCACTACTGATTTATAAAGCACTGCATATCTTTTTTATGATTGCCTGGTTTGCTGGGATTTTTTACCTGCCCCGTCTGTTTGTTTATCATGCGATGACCGAAGAAAAACCCTGTAGCGCCATGCTAAAAATTATGGAACGACGTCTACTGTTTTTTGTCACTCCCTTTGCATTGTTCACACTGGTATTTGGCGTACTCACCATTTATGAGTACGGCAGAGAGTGGTTTCGTCATAGTATGTGGCTGCACTATAAATTAACCTTAGTAATTATCCTGTACGCATATCATGGCTACTGCTTTAAGTTACTCAATGACTTTAAGCACGACCGTAATACAAAAAGCCACCGCTTTTACCGATTTTATAATGAGTTCCCGGTCATACTTTTATTAGTCATAGTAATGCTCGCAACACTCAAACCTAATCTATAACTATGTTATAATAGCGCGCCAAATAACCGCGATGTTTTGTGCGCGTTACTAAGGTTGGGTTACCCATTGAGCGTGACCCATTGTTAAGTTGTGATTAGGAACCGCCTCATGTTAAGTTTCCAAGGTGAAAACATTCTTTCTGTCAACCAACTAGACAGAGAAGCAATTGAGCATATTTTTGCCGTTGCCAAAAAAATGGAGCCCTATGCAAAAAAGCACAAACGAACTCGTGTGCTCGAAGGCGCCATCCTAGCAAATTTATTTTTTGAACCCAGCACACGTACCCGAGTTAGCTTTGGAACGGCATTTAACCTACTAGGTGGCATAGTACGAGAGACCACTGGCATGCAAAGTTCTGCGTTGGCAAAAGGTGAGTCTTTGTATGATACTGCTCGGGTAATTTCTGCCTATGCTGATGCAGTTGCTATGCGCCACCCTGATGCGGGGTCTGTTAGTGAATTTGCTACAGGCTCAGATGTACCCGTTATTAATGGCGGTGATGGACCAAATGAGCACCCTACCCAAGCCTTATTAGACCTATTAACCATAGAGCGTGAACTTGCTCGTTTTAAACAAGACATCGATGGCATGCACATTGCCCTTGTTGGTGACTTAAAATATGGCCGAACAGTCCACTCTCTCTCAAAGTTGCTATGTCATTACAAAAACATTCGTTTTAGCATGGTCGCGCCAGATGGCTTACAAATGCCAGATTACATTTTGGACAGCGTTAGTAATGCAGGTCATAAAATTGAACTGGTCTCACAAATGGAAGGTAATCTAGCTGCTGATATTGTTTACCAAACCCGTATTCAAGAAGAGCGCTTTCCATCACAAGAAGAAGCAAACAAATATCGCGGTGGCTTTCGGATAAGTCAAGCCATTTATAACGCCCACTGTAAGCCTAGTTCAGTATTAATGCATCCATTGCCTAGAGACAGCCGTCTTGATGCCAATGAATTAGATAACGATTTAAATAACAACGATAACCTAGCCATATTCCGCCAAGTCCAAAACGGCGTACTTATTCGTATGGCATTGTTTGCATTGACTCTAGGAGTCGAAAACCAAGTTGAAAAGTACGATGCTGATGTGCCTTGGTTTAGCCGCAAACGAAACAGTTAATAGATAGGAATTACCATGACAATTAGCCAAGATTTATTCGCTCGCGCCCAAGCTTCAATCCCTGGTGGTGTGAACTCTCCTGTTCGTGCGTTTAATGGTGTGGGTGGCACGCCGCTATTTATCACTAAAGCACAAGGCCCTTACACCTTTGATGCCGACGGCAATAAATACATTGATTACGTTGGCTCTTGGGGGCCAATGATTTTAGGCCACAATCATCCGCAAATTAAACAAGCCGTATTAGCCGCAGTAGAAAACGGTCTTAGCTATGGCGCGCCAACTGAAACTGAAATTTTAATGGCTGAAAAAGTCAAAGAGCTTATGCCTTCAATTGAAAAAGTACGCATGGTTAGCTCTGGCACTGAAGCAACCATGAGTGCAATTCGCTTAGCGCGAGGTTATACGGGCCGTGATAAAATATTAAAATTTGAAGGCTGCTACCATGGCCATGCCGACTCTTTGTTAGTCAAAGCCGGCTCTGGCGCACTTACAATGGGTGTGCCAAATTCACCAGGCATTCCTGCCGATTTTGCAAAACATACGCTAACAGTATCATTTAATAACTTAGATGAAGTTAAAGCTATATTTGAGCAATATAAAAACGAAATAGCTTGTATTATTGTTGAGCCAGTCGCTGGCAATATGAACTGTATTCCACCAAACGCGGGCTTTTTAGAAGGGTTGCGCAGCGTATGTGACGAACATGATGCAGTGCTAATTTTTGACGAAGTCATGACCGGCTTTAGAGTTGCACTAGGTGGCGCGCAGCAATATTACAATATTACCCCAGACTTAACATGCTTAGGTAAAGTAATTGGTGGTGGTATGCCTGTTGGTGCCTTTGGTGGTAAACAAGAAATCATGGATTACATCGCGCCTGTTGGCCCTGTATATCAAGCGGGTACTTTATCAGGTAATCCAATTGCTATGGCAGCAGGCCTTAAAGCTTTAGAATTACTCAGTGAGCCTGAACTGCATCAACAATTAGAAGCAAAAAGCCAAGCCCTATGTGCCGGGTTGCAACAAGCTGCGGATGAAGCAGGCATTGCACTGACTACAAATTATGCAGGCGGCATGTTCGGGTTTTTCTTTACCAACGCCGACAGTGTAAATAGCTTTCAACAAGCTACCGAGTGTGATTTAGAACGTTTTAAGCAGTTCTTTCACCTAATGCTTGAAGAAGGTGTTTACCTTGCTCCTTCAGCATTTGAAGCTGGCTTTGTGAGTACCATGCATACTCAGCAAGATATTGATCACACTATTTCTGCAGCTAAGCGCGCTTTTGCAAAGTTATAATTGGTAATTCATTGCAGCTGGTACCCTCTGCTGGCTGCACTTTTCAACTTTCCTCACACATCTATTGCTTAGCTTTGAACAAATTTAAAAATATTGAACTAATATTATCTTTTAACAGGTCTATATCACTCTAACTTAAAAAGAATATGAACCCTATGCATGGACTAAAAGCTTTCTGTTCGCCTGCAATACAACTCATGGCAAACCTAAAATACAAAACAAAAATCACTTTAGTGTTTGGTATTCTGCTAGTACCACTTAGCTTAAGTTTATTTTTTCTCACCAATATTTTGTCTCACTCAATCAATATTAGTGCGCAACAACAGCAAGGATTGAATCTTTATCCGCGCTTGCTTGAAAACATGATGCAGATGCAAGAGAGTAATAATCATGCAATTGCTCGAAAATCGAATTATCGGATCAGTGAACAAGACTCAGTTATAGAGCAAGTGTCTATTCAATCGAAGCTGGCCATTGATGATGACCTCACTCGCTCTTATATTAACCGTGCCTTAGTAGAGTCAACACCACGTTTGGTTGAGCAAATAAATATGTTAGCTGAACAAGCCTCTTTAGTTATCAGCCAAGGTCAATTTACACCCGATAGTTTTATTGCCTTATCTAATCTCAATAAAGTACTTCTGACTTTTTATCAGCAGCTTCATACCAAGCTAAATGTCGCAATGAGTAATAATTCACAAACCAAAAGTCAGTTGCAACAACCGATTATGCGCTTACAATCGAGCCTAACTCGTTACCAAAGTAGCATTAAGCAGAATTTGTTAGACCCTGATCAATTACAGCTTTCAAATTCACAATTCAAACAAATTCACCAAACCGTCATAAATGACGTTGCAACACTCATCGCTCAAGCAACTCCTTTGCTGGACCAATTGCTCGCACAGAAGATTTCAAGGCAAACTTGGATAAGAAATGGCGTGGCTATTGCTTCAGCACTGAGTTTACTACTGGCCATTTATCTCATGTTTGGGTTTTATTTTGTTGTTGTAGGCAGTATTTCTAATTTTTCTGATGCAGCATCACTGGCTGCTCAAGGAGATTTACGCGCTAAAGCAACCCCTAATGGCAAAGATGAAATGACCATTATTGTGGCACAATATAACAAAGTGCTCACCGCATTTATTGCACTGCTACAAGAAGTAAGTACCACCAGCGTTGACCTTGACAGCGCAACAGCTAAACTCAGCCAAATTAGCCAAGATACGCGCGGTGATGTCGATCAACAGCAGCATAAAATCAGCACCATTCATGGTGCACTCAGTGAAATGGCTCAGGTTGCTGATTCAGTTGAAAGCTCAGCACAACACGCCACTGAACTAGCAAGCACAGCTGCGATACAAGTAAAGCAAAGTTCAGACAACACCACCGAACTTGCTAATCATATGACCGTATTACAAAAAGAATTTGAAGAGAGTCGTATTGCATTAGACAGACTTGCCCAAGATAGCCAAAACATCAGTAAAGTAAGTGCCGCAATCAGCGAAATTGCCGAACAAACCAACTTATTAGCACTCAATGCCGCTATTGAAGCAGCACGTGCTGGTGAGCAAGGCCGTGGCTTTGCGGTTGTTGCAGATGAAGTACGTACGTTAGCGAAAAGAACACAACAACAAACTGAAGAAATACATACGATAATTAATTCGCTACAAAATGCATCTAACGATACGCAAACAAAAATGCGCAGCAGTGTTGAAAAAATGGAACAAGGGGTGAGTGCTGCAGAGCAAACTAACCAAGTCCTTCAGTTAGCACAACAAAGCATGGTTAACATTGATGAACAAGGTGCTCATATTGCACAACTTGTACAACAGCAAACTCAAGCGACGCAACAAGCTCTTAGTGATGCAGGCGAGATAAATAGCCTTGCAGAGCATACGCTAAGCTCTGCAGTAGCAACTGAAGAAGATGCACACAAACTCGCTACTATGGCTCAACACCTGCAAGCAGCGATGAGTCAATTTAAAACGTAGACTAATCACATGATGGTCGGGGTTTAAACTCACTCGTACGCATAGGTAATTGAATCACTTTTCCGCACCCTGGTGGTGCTTGTTTACCTGTTAATGTATTGACAAATGCCCAACGAATACTCGACGGGCGTTTATCTGCTATCGCTTGTGGGTTAAGAGGCTTTAAGTAACGAATGTAAAGCTCAAGCGCACCACTGGCACCTGTTAACCCCGTAGATTTGTTATCATCTCTACCTAACCATGTGACCGTTACTGTATTGTGGTCAAAGCCTGCAAACCAGCTATCTCTCAAGTCATTACTAGTGCCTGTTTTGCCGGCTAATTGGATTGACGGAAAATGCTGATTTAAGCGTTTTGCAGTGCCTTCTTTAGTCACTTTTTTTAACCCAAACTTGGTCATATAACTGGCCTGTTCACCAAAGCGCTCACGATTTATTACATCTTGCTCATACAATACTTTACCTGTGGCATTGGTCATCGCAGAGATAGTAGTAAGTCGTCTATAAACACCATTTGCAGCTAACGTCGTATACATTTGTGCTACCTCATAACTTGAGAGCTCTAAGGCACCTAGCAGCAATGATGGATATTGATTAATGTGCGACTCAATACCTAATTTCTTCAGTGTCGAAGCGACATTATGTACCCCCACATCAAGCCCTAAGTTTACAGCAGGTATATTAATACTCTTACTAAACGCCTGATAAAGAGGTAATATGCCTCGAAATTTGTGGTCAAAGTTCTCTGGACGCCAAACATCCCCAGATTCATCGGTCACTTGCAGTGGCCCATCTTCAAGTAATGTACCTAAATGATACTGTGGTTTCTCTAATGCGGTTAAATACACTGCTGGTTTAACTAAAGAGCCTATGTTGCGCTTGGTATCTAAAACTCGATTAAAACCACTGTAGCGCACATCTCTGCCTGCGACTAAAGCGGATACCCCACCCTTTTCAACATTCACAGAGATCATCGCGGCTTCTAGGTTATTGGCCTTAAAGCGTCGTTCTAAATAGGGTAGCCCTTTGCTCACCGCTTTTTCCATAGCCGCCTGTTTTTGCAAATCAAAGTAAGTAAATATGCGTACCCCAGCATTAATAATCTCTTGATTGGTCAATAAGCTTTTCAGCTCTCTATCAACCAGCTCTAAGTAACCAGGGTAACTTTGCTGGCGACCTTTATTTAAGGGCTGGATTGTAATTGGTCGCACCAATGATTGACGCAGCTCTTTACTAGAAATATGACCTTGCTCTGCCAGCAGACGTAACACTAAATCTCTGCGCTCTTGCACACGCTCTGGGTAACGCCTTGGATTGTAATAAGAGGGCCCTTTAACCATCGCAACCAACATCGCAATTTGATCAAATTCAAGTTCATCAACGGGCTTGGCAAAATAGAACTCGGCAGCGAGTCCCATTCCATGAACACCTTGGTTATAGGCTTGTCCCATGTACACTTCATTTAGATATGCTTCTAAAATTTCCTCTTTGCTATAACGATAATCTAATATCAAAGCAATAAAGGCTTCATTGATTTTCCTAACCAGTGAACGCTCCCGCGTTAAATAAAAGTTTTTTGCTAATTGTTGGGTTAATGTACTGCCACCTTGCACGGTGCGGCCAGCTTTTAGGTTAGTGTATAAGGCCCGTAAAATAGACCAGCCAGAAACTCCGTGATGATTGTAGAACTCTCTATCTTCAACTACCAGAAGTGCTTGTTTTAGCATATTTGGGAACTTATCTAGCGGTAAAAACTCTCTATCTTGTTTTGACTCGTTGCCAATTCGTGCTATTTGAACAGGCTCCAAACGTGCTTGCTCAATACGTCTGCCACTGTTATCAACAATACTCGCTAAGCGCTTCCCTGCAAAATTTAAGGTAAATATTTGCCCTGACTGCGCGCCATTATAAAACTCAAATGCCCGGCGATGTATTTTAATAGTGCGCCCTTGCAGCACATACTGCCCCGTGCGGCTAATATGATTCACTTGAGAATAGTTAAGACGTTTAAGCTCCCACAGCACCTCTTTTTCTGATAAAAACTGTTCGGGATAAAAATTCATAGCACGCGCGTAAACTTGTACTGGCAGCTGCCACTTACTGCCTTCAAACTGGCGAGTGATTTTTGCGTCAAGGTAAATCACATAAAAACTTACGATAACCAAAAGAGCTAAACACCCTTTATAAAAAAGTCGCCAACAAGCTTGCAGTACACGTTGTTTAAATGCCCCAAAACGAGATTGTGGCACAGCCTTTTTAGCCTTATTATTTTTAGCTGAACTACTTTTTGTACGAGACGTTTTAGGCGAGGTACGAGTGGGCTTTTTCTGTGTTTTGATTGTGTCGTTATTGTTTTTATCTACCATGCCACTGTTTACAAACTTCTAAGTTAAATATGCCAGAGCATAGAGTACCTTAGATTAACTAAGCCTGAAAGAGAGTGCGGGCCAAATCGGCCCGCTCAACAACCACTATTAGAGACAATGTACTCATCAACTATTGGCTACGTACCGAAACAAACTCAGGATAAGCATCTATCCCACAGTCATGCTGGTCCATACCGCTAATTTCTTCTTCTGCACCAACACGAATGCCCACAGTTTTCTTAAGTAACGCCCAAACCAAGTAAGACGCAACAAATACGAACCCAAGGATACATGCAAGACCAATAAACTGATTCACAAAGGTCGCATCAGTATTTGATAACGGCACTAGCATAACACCTAACATTCCACAGGTGCCGTGCACTGAAATAGCCCCAACAGGGTCATCTATTTTAGCTTTGTCTAAAAATACAATACTAAATACCACCAAAGAGCCTCCTAACGCACCCAATAAACAGGCCATTAAAGGCGTTGGTGACGCAGGTTCTGCCGTTATCACAACCAACCCTGCTAATGCGCCATTTAATATCATGGTTAAATCAGCTTTACCCCACAAAGCTTTACATACTAACAATGCCGCTATTGCACCCGTTGCGGCTGCAGCATTGGTATTAAGTAAAATTTGGCTAACTGCTACAGCGTTTGATTTATCGGCTAAAAATAACTGCGAGCCACCATTAAAACCAAACCACCCCATCCAAAGTATAAACGTACCGAGTGTTGCCAATGGCATGTTCGAGCCTGGAATTGGATATATTTCACCATTTTTTACCATACTTTCCTTTTCGAGCGCCTAACAGAATAACCCCAGCTAGTGCTGCTGCTGCACCTGCACCATGCACAATTGCTGAGCCTGCAAAATCCACAAAACCTAATGCAGATAAAAAGCCACCTCCCCATGTCCAATAACCTTCAACAGGATATATAAAGCCAGTTAAAACCACAGTAAAAGCTAAAAATGCCCATAATTTCATACGCTCAGCTACAGCACCAGATACAATTGACATGGCCGTGGCGACAAACACCACTTGGAAAAAAAAGTCTGACTCTAACGCGTGATCCGCATCCGCAGTAGGTGATCCAATTAATGCACCAAAGCTGGGCACTATGCCTCCTTCGGTATTTCCCACATACATGATGTTGTAGCCCACTAACAAGAACATCGTACATGCTATCGCATATAAGGTTATGTTCTTTGTTAAAATTTCGGTGGTGTTTTTGGAACGGACTAAGCCTGCCTCTAGCATGGCAAACCCAGCTGCCATCCACATCACTAGCACGCCAGAAATTAAAAAGTAAAAAGTGTTGAGAGAGAATTTGAGTTCTATTATTGCGTTTTCCATTACATTGGCCCCTTAAATCGCTTCTTCATCTAATTCGCCGGTACGGATCCGCACGATTTGGTCTAAGTCATACACAAAAATTTTGCCATCACCAATTTTACCCGTACTGGCAGCTTTGGTTAGCGTGTCCACAACGCGCTGTGTATTCTCACTGCGTGTTGCGATTTCTAATTTTATTTTTGGAATAAAATCAACTTGATACTCAGCTCCACGGTATAACTCAGTGTGACCTCGTTGACGGCCGAAACCTTTCACATCAACCACAGTCATGCCTTCAACACCCAAATCAGCTAACGCTTCTCGAACTTCATCCAATTTAAATGGTTTTATTATTGCACTTATCATTTTCATTGTTGGCCCCCTTAGGACAGGTTTATCCTGTTAGTTACCCTAATCCAACCTTCGTGCCATAAAATTAAACAAAGTAATTTCATAATGTTACAAAATAAGAACTTAATAAAAAAAACATAAACGCACCACTTGAGTGCATTTATATTCACACTGTTCATAGATGGTGCAACTACTCTAGCACTGCCTTTTTTTACATCAACTACTTGCTTCAAAGTGTTGATATGCGCCAATTATCCCGCTATTTTTGGTATTTGACTCATACCCTTTGAAAGTTGTGCAAAAAACAACTGTAATGTTATAAATTTATTCATTGGGGAAAATCATGAGCCTAAGTAAGTTGCTGACAGTTTGTGTTATTGCAATTAGCCTTAACAGCACAGCAGCGGAACATAGCCGCACCATCGATATTGACAGTAAGGTGGTTAGTAATCATCGTGCGACCATCAACGGCGAACGTATCAACTACAGTGTGACATCTGGCACCCAACCAGTTTGGAATGAAGAGGGTGAATCAACTGCAACGCTATACTACAACTACTATAAAAAAGATAAAGTAGATGATATCAGTAAGCGCCCACTATTAATTTCATTTAACGGTGGACCGGGCTCTGCTTCAGTTTGGATGCATATTGCCTACACAGGACCTCGTATCTTAAAAATAGATGACGAAGGTTACCCTATGCAGCCTTATGGGATGAAAGATAACCCACACTCAGTGCTTGACGTTGCCGATATTGTCTTTGTAAACCCAGTAAAAACGGGCTATTCACGCATTTTACCTAATAAAGACGGGAAAATGCCCAGTGCAGATGAACAAAAGGCGCAGTTTTTTGGTGTGAATGCCGATATAAAATACCTAGCTGATTGGATTAATACCTTCATTACTCGCAATAACCGCTCGTTATCACCTAAGTTTTTAATTGGTGAAAGCTATGGCACAGTACGCGTTTCAGGGCTTGCTAAAGAATTACAACAAGCACATTGGTGGTTTTTAAACGGTGTTGTTTTGGTATCCCCTACTGATATTGGTATCAAACGCGATGGCCCGGTCAAAGCCGCAAACCGTCTACCCTACTTTGCAGCAACTGCGTGGCATCACAAAGCACTACCAACGCAATTACAGCAAAAAGACCTAAACGAAGTACTCGCTGAAGTAGAAGCTTTTACAATTAACCAATACTTACCTGCATTGGCTAAAGGCGCATTCATTTCGCCAAGCGAGCAGCAAGAGATTGCACAGCGAGTTGCACATTATAGTGGCCTGTCTAAAGCATTTGTTATGCGCAGTAATTTAGATGTCAGTAATAATGCATTTTGGAAAGAGCTACTTCGCGATAAAGGCTATATTTTAGGCCGATTAGATTCTCGCTATCTAGGTATCGACAGAAAAGAGACCGGCGATAAACCTGATTATTACCCTGAATTAAGTGCTTGGTTGCATGCATTTACACCTGCTATTAATCATTACCTTCGTGAAGAATTAAATTACAAAACAGATATACAATACAAAATGCTCGCTAATGTATACCCTTGGGATCGCAGTAAAAACAACACTGGTGAACAATTACGTGAAGCGATGGCTGAAAACCCCTATTTAAACGTACTGGTACAAGCCGGCTACTATGATGGTGCAACCAACTACTTTGATGCTAAATATACTATGTGGCAATTGGACCCAAGTGGCAAAATGCGTGACCGTTTAAGCTTCAAAGGGTATCGCTCTGGTCATATGATGTATCTGCGTAAAGAAGACCTAAAGACCTCAAATGATGATTTACGCGAATTTATTAAAGCATCGTTAAAAAGCCAAACACAATCAGCAAAATATTAATCACCTTCAGATTTAGTGCCAATAGCGACGCTATTGGCACTAAAGCATCTATACACATTGTGACTTAGCAAATGCCTTGGTAGTATCGCCCTTTTAACATCTTTAGGGGCGTAAAGATGCAAGGCACTTTAAGCAAGCTAAAAGCACAGCTTACCCAACCAATTCAATATCAATTACCCATTGGCAACGAACTTGTGGATTTGAATAACTACATGGGTAAACAAATCACACTAACTCACACTGGCAATATTTTCTGTTGTAACTGTGGCAAAAAAACCAAAAAAGTTATTCTCAAGGACATTGCTTTGTTTGTATGCGAAAGCTTGCAAGCTGCGATATGTGTATTATGAAGCCAGAGACTTGCCATTTTGACAAAGGCACTTGCCGTGAACCTCAGTGGGGGGAAGAGAATTGTATGATCCCCCACTATGTTTATTTAGCAAACACGTCAGGTTTGAAGGTAGGTATTACACGTCATACACAAATTCCAACTCGATGGATAGATCAAGGTGCTACCCAAGCATTGCCTATTTTTAAAGTACAAACTCGATTGCAATCAGGTTTAGTTGAAGTAGCACTGGCACAATTTATCGCAGATAAAACCAACTGGCGCAATATGCTCAAAGGTGTGGCAAGTGAAGTAGACTTAAAAGCCGCAGCAAAAGAGCTTATTCCACAAATTCAAGAAAAGTTAGACGAATTAGCTGAACTTTTTGGTGCCACGGCCATTGAGTGCCTTGATGAAGAAGTAGTAGACTTGAGCTTTCCAGTTGAACTGTTCCCAAGCAAAATCACTTCTTTTAACTTTGACAAAAACCCTGAAGTAACAGGCGTTTTGCAGGGCATTAAAGGCCAATATCTCATTTTTGATACTGGCGTGATCAACATTCGTAAATTCACTTCCTATGAAGTCACTTTCTCTTGATGATAAAAACGTAGCCAGTCATCACAACATAAAGGTTTACAATACATATAACCTTGAATGGTATTGCAGGCCAGTTTTTGTAAAAACTGGCGCTGCTCTGGCTTTTCAACGCCTTCAGCCACAACCTGCAAGTTCAGCGCCTTTGCCATCGCAATAATCGCCGCTACAATCTCGCTATTACCATATTCGTCTGGAATTTTAGCCACAAAGCTGGCGTCTATCTTTAAGGTATCTATCGGTAATTTAGTCAAGTAACTAAGTGCTGAATAACCTGTACCAAAATCATCTAAGGCAATGGAAACACCTAAGCTTTTTAACTTTTTCAGCTCACTTTTTGCATCGTGCAAATTACTGATGAAGCTACTCTCAGTAAGTTCTAGCTCAACAAAATGCCCACTCAATTGATGCTTTTTCAAGACGCTGGATACTGTCTGTGCCAACTCTCCTTGGCATAAATGCTGCGCCGACACATTAATGGCAATACGCTTAACATCGCTGCCTTGGCGACGCCAAAGCGCCATTTTTTCACACGCTTTATTGATCACCCATTGGTCTAGTTTAATAATTAATCCAAGCTCTTCAGCCAAAGGGATAAACTGGGCTGGTGAAATCATGCCTAAATTTGGATCATTCCAACGTAGTAAACACTCTACACTCGCAACTTTGTTACTCACCAAGCATTGCAGTGGCTGAAAAAACAATTCAAATTCATTATGATCTAAAGCATATTGAAAGCGACTTAACATGGATAAACGCTCAAGTGAGCGTGCATTCATAGATGCTTTATACAGTTGAAATGAGTTACGACCTATTTCTTTAGAGCGATACATAGCCACATCCGCGTGCTTGAGCAATGTTTCACTGTCTTCACCATCTTCTGGATATATAGCAGCGCCGAGTGACGCTGTGGCATTGACGCATATGTCATTCAGTTCAAATGCAACACTCAATTGATTTAGCACTTTATCAGCAAAACCCACAACATCTGAGATATGATTAACTTCTGTGAGCAATACCACAAATTCATCTCCCCCTAGGCGCGCCAACGTATCGCCCTCTTCTAACATTCCTTTTATTCGCTCACTTACCTGCACCAGTAATTCATCGCCCGCACTGTGCCCTAAACTATCATTCACTTCTTTAAAACGGTCTAAATCAATAAATATGACCGCTAGTTTGTGATTGTCACGATGCGCACAGGCCAACGCCATAGATAATCTATCATAAAATAAACGTCGGTTTGGTAAACCCGTCAACTCATCAAAATAGGCCAAACGCACGATTTTCTCTTCAGCATTTTTACGTTCAGTTATATCGCTAAAAATAGCGGCATACAGCATATCATCGCTGTACGGCTCATTGATGGCTATGATAGTTAACCATTCAACATATACTTCACCGCACTTTTTACGGTTAAAGATCTCTCCTTGCCAAACACCTTTAGCTCTTAACTCTGCCCACATCTGATCATAATATTCTTTACCATGAACACCTGAGCTGAGAATACTTGGGCTTTTACCAACCACCTCATAGTCTTGATAACCTGTTAATTCACTAAAAGCGGGGTTAATTTGTAGTATTTCTCCATCTCCACGGGTGATCATAATGCCATCTAACGATGCATCAATAATACGGTTAGCAAGATAGAGGTTTTTCTGCGATTTACGCAGTGCCAAGTCTCGCTGTACAAGTACCTTCTCTAATTCACTACAATAAGCTGTTTCTATTTCGGTTAGCACATTTTTAAGAGGCAATAAACCTATCACCTTCGCTGAGCTAGGGTCTTTAACGACTAAATGGCGAATTGACTTTGCTGTCATTAGTCTATACGCATCAAATAAGCTATCTTTTGGGCTAACTTGTAACAGCGGGTATGTTGCTAATTCCCAACATGGCATACGCCAATCAGGGTTAAGTAGCATGTAGGCAATATCTCGTTGCGTAATTATGCCATATTCCGCCAAGTTACTGTGATACACTAAAACAGCTGTAACACCACGTAAACGCATCACTTCTATTACTTTAGAAACACAATCAGTCGCTTTTAAGATAATAATATTGCGATTGTAATGATCGTCAATAGGGCGAAAATGTAAATAATGATCCAAGCCTTGATTGCGGACAATATCTGATAGCGATACTACACCGACAGGCTGGTTGTGCTGATTCTTTACTAGTAAATGGCGAATACCTAGCTGATGAAACTTTATTGTGGCTTCGCTGAGGGTTTTATCGACTTGTATATCATGCACCGGAGTGGTCATAGAGGACCCTATGATGGTATTTACAAAATCAGGGTTATTAAAATTAAGCTTTACACAGTCTGACTCTGTCCAAATCCCTACTATCTGCTGCTCCTTGGTTACGAAGATTGAACTTACTCTTTGCTTTCGCATTAACCTAACAGCTGCAACTAACGGAGTCTGATGATCACAAGACAATAATTGATTAGAAAAAATATCTTTAATTTGTAATTGGCGGTTATCAGATACCATTACATATAGCCTCGCATTCTTACTAGAATACGCAGTATAATGTTGTACACGTTTTATACTTTGATTAAGAACAAACTATGACAATAAAATATTACCCATTATTGCTGTGCCTAGAAGAAAGTATTGAATATATTCAAAATGAAAATGATCTAAACGATGCAACTTTTTACCTATCGCAATCACAAAAAAGTATAGCGATATGCTTATATAAAACAGGGCAATGCTATGATTTATATGGTAATGAAAAACCGATGTTAAACTTACAGCAGCTCACTGAAAAGGTTCAACAAGCATTGATAGATGATGGCCAATGCTGCGTGCAAAAAGTGCTGCTAGAAACTCCCCAGCAAGCATTTGACTTACTCGCTCATACAGACCATTAAACTTACCCTTCGACCAATGCTTTAATATGGGTAGACACGCTGCGCCCAAGTGCTGACAACGCATAACCGCCTTCTAAAAATGAAATAATCCCCTTTGCTTGTGTGTCTTTTAGCACTTTAATCACTTGTTCAGTTAGCCATTGGTAGTCAGCTTCAACAAATTGTAGACCAGCCATATCGTCTTCAATATGTGCGTCAAACCCAGCGCTGATAAAAATAAGCTCAGCATTAAATTCACGTAATTTAGGTAGCCACTGTTGATTGAATAGTGCGATTAAATCTTCTCCCTTGCTCGCAAGAGGCAATGGAGAGTTAATAATATGCTCGTTATTTTCGATTTCAGTGTTAGGGTAAAACGGATATTGAAACAACGAGCAAAATAAAATATCGCTACGCTGCCTAAAAATATCTTGCGTACCATTACCATGGTGAACATCAATATCTAAAATAGCAATACGCTCAACACCTTGTGTTTTTGCATATTCAACAGCAATCGCTAAGTTATTAAATACACAAAACCCAGATGATGTCTTTTTATTCGCATGATGTCCCGGCGGACGTACACTACAAAATGCGGCGTCAAGGTTGCCTTCTAACACTTCATCTACTGCTAATATGCCAGCCCCTACAGCGCGTTCTATCGCTTTAAATGAATCTGGACATAACCACACATCATCAGCAAATTGTTGAGTACCATGTTGTGGTATCGCTGCGCAAACAGCTTTGATATGTGACGATTCATGAACCAACGCAAAATGCGACATATCAGCTTTTGGTGCCTGCATATGTGAAATAGTAGCATCAACGCCTGAGGATAACAGGCGATCTGTAATAGCATCTAAACGTTCAGGGCATTCTGGGTGATCCATGCCCATCTTGTGCTTTCGACAATGAGGGTGGCTTATCACAGCTGTACGCATAACAATCCCTTATTAAATATTTGTATAAGTGTATCAAGCAAAACATCCGTAAGCAGTGCGACTTTGGTGTTATTTATAATTTAACTTATATAAAAAAGTGGTTACCAGAGACTTTATACCCTTAGATGTTTTTCTTCGCTTGCATACTTTGATATAACAGCCACTCTCGCTGAGCTCGCTCTAAATTATGATCGGCAATATGACTTTGCGCTTGTATTGAAGCAACGTAAGCTGGCGAAAAACGATGCTCTAAAGCACCGTTTAAAACATGTTGCACATACCAATCAAACGGCAAATGATCATCAATAAAAGTGTTAGCAATATAGCTATAAGCTTGTACCATACCGTGTTCTAGGGCTTCAACCTCAAGTGTTGTACGGTCGTAGCGCGCCCCTTCAATAGCATCTAACTTGGTTGTTTCACACTCATCTAAGGCGTACAATACGCCCATAACTACATCGCTATCGCAGCCTGTTTTTTCTATAGTACATTTGGCTGAGCCATCAGTGCTGAGCATATTAAATGTTAACTGATATTGGTATAACTTAGCGACACCTAAGCATTGCGCCTTGGGCAAACGAGCAAGCAGCCTTTGGCTAGACATATTTGAGCCAAACGCAAAATTAGTATAGGGCCTATTACTCATACTCTGTTACACCCTATATTCATAAAACAACACGAACCGCTAACGCTATCAATACAACGCCTATACCTCTATCGAACCAATGCCCTGCACGTTGAAAAAATGCCCGAACACGTGCTTTGCTTAACACGATTGCTAAAAAAGAGAACCAAATCCAAGTAGCCAATGCCATATACAAGCCATAAAATGCTTGCACGCCAGTTGGAGTGGTTGGCGCTATAACCAAAGTAAACAGTGACAAGAAGAACAAGGTTGCTTTAGGGTTGAGCGCATTCACTAAAAAGCCGCGACGCATCGCTTGCAATGCCGTTTCAGCGTGTTGTTTGCATGTTGCCTCTTCACCTTGTGATTGAGACGCAGGTTTAGCACGCAATGCTTGCAACCCCATATAAGCTAAATACGCGCCTGCTGCGTATTTAAGCAAATTAAATAGTGCTGGTGATTGCGATAATACAATCGCAACACCAAGCAAACAGTAGCTAACATGTACTAAAATACCTAATGCTACTCCTCCACTGGTCCACAATGCATTAACACGGCCACGCTGAATGCTTTGTTTTAATACCAGCGCGAAATCAGGTCCGGGACTTGCTACTGCAAAAAAATGAGCCAACGCGATGAGTAAAAATTCATCTAAATATTCAAACACCACTTTGCTCCTTTAACATCAGCAGTGCGGGATTAGGCGCGTCTTTTACATAGCTTTCAATTTGCTTACGTGCTTTCTTATATACACTTTTTAGATGCGGCTTCAGGTGTTTTTTACCATCCACTTGTGGTTTAAAAAAGCAAACTAAGGCATGCATAAAAACAGTTTGCGCTTCAGTTAAGGCTGCCTGACGATTGGCATAAGGGTTATAACATGAGCCACACCCTCCTTTAAACTGATACACCGTGTTGCTCATCATCACGCCAAAACCCATAAAACATGCTAATGCATCGCTAGCAGCTGCGACTTGCGGCTCACCACCTGGTGGCATGATACCTTTTTGATAAATCATCACCGTTGCTAAACTGCCGGCAAAACTGGCAACCAAATCTTGCGGTTGGTTAATTTGATTTGGATTGTACGAAAGCTGTACATCATGCACAGGTTGAACGTTTAACATCGCCTGTTCACCACGCATTGTATCGCTAAAACTAAATACTGGCATACTTTGATGCGCAGGCAAATTAATAGGACTGACCAACTGTAATGGCCATGCTTGCAAACCAGCATACTCACGAACTCGTTTGAATACGGTTTGTGCCATTTGTTCAACACTTGATACTTGATCTGGGAAATACTGCCCTGTAGGTTCAATTATTTTTGTATCAGATAAAAAGTACTGAGCATCAAAGTGCTCACATGCCCAAATAAATGTATCCATTAGCCATGCAACTTCGGAATCATTTAACAAAGGTTTTGATTTAAATAACGCTAGCATAATTACTCAGTTCTCGTTGCCCATTCCCAGGCTTGTGTATTGTATAGTGGTACTGTAGACAACGCATGGTGGTGGCTACCGCTGGTTTCTTTCGTAGAATAAGATAAATACAATAGTGTGCGTGCTTTGGTGTCATAAATACGACGTACTTTTAATGATTTGAATAAAATACTCTTAGAGGTTTTAAATACAATCTCACCATCTTTAGACAAATCTACTTGCTGCATTTGCTGCGCTGTAATTTCGCCAGTTTGACGGCAGGCAATCGACATATCTGAAGGGTCTGAAAAGTCAAAATCTGCTTCAACATGACTAATATGACAAGTAACACCTGTCACGATAGGATCTTGTTGTGCCGATACCACCACATCTTTAGTCGTAAACAAACCTAAGCTCACTTTAGCCGCATCGTCACTACAACCACTCAAAGTCATCACAGCAGCTATCGTTGCCAAAAAAAATCTGTATTTATGCATCTAGTATTTCCATATCAATGGCCTAAAATATACGCCCATTTACGCATATTTGGACCAATAAGTCATCATGCCACATATAATCATTGAACACGCAGAGCACTTACCTATTCCAACTCAGCAATTGATAGAACATATTCATCTCGCAACAGAGCAAACAAAGCTCTTTGATGTCAGCACAATAAAAACTCGTGCTCTTGGTTACACGGCCTTTAAATTACAACCTGGGAAATGTGGTTTTGTACACATTCAAGCACATTTGATTGCAGGGCGCAGTGAAACGCAAAAGCAATTGCTTAGTGATACGCTTTTAAACACATTAAAAGCGATATTTGATAATAACTGGTCACTCAGCGTTCATCCATATGACTTACAGCCTGAGATATACCGAAAAAACTGATCAAAATAACGCAATCACGTATAATGACCATCCACTAAAATTAAAGATAAAACATTATGAAGTTTCCTTGCCGACTAGATAAATTTTTAAGTCACCTAGCCCAATTGCCACGCACCAAAGTCAAAGCGGGTATTAAAAAACGTTATGTGACGGTTAATGGTAAAATAGTAACGAAATTTGATCATTCTATTACTTTGGACGATCTCGTCACTTGGCAAGGTGAACGCCTACAGTACTTGGGTAAGCGCTATTTTATGCTGAACAAACCGGTCGGATATGTCTGTGCTAACAGTGACGAAATGCACACTACCGTATTCGAATTATTGAATGAACCAAACTTAAAAGATTTTCATGTTGCTGGCCGCCTAGATATCGACACCACAGGGCTTGTGCTGATCACCAACGATGGTGATTGGTCTCATCAAATCACCTCTCCTAAAAAGCAAAAATTTAAAACCTATTTAATCGAAACTCAAGCACCGATAACAGAAGAAGCACTTCAACAGCTACGAGATGGTGTGCAGCTACATAACGAAAAGCAACCAACTCAACCCGCTATTGCTGAACAACTTGCCAGCTATAGTTTGCGCTTGTCTATTTGCGAAGGTAAATACCATCAGGTGAAACGTATGCTTGCAGCTGTTGGCAATAAAGTGATTGAATTGCATAGAGAAAAAATTGCTGACATTACACTAGATAACACCTTAAAAAGTGGTGAATATCGCCCTTTAACAGAGCAGGAGATAAGCATAATCAATGCAAGCTAAATATATTTCCTCCTCAGTATGAGGAAATATCATCTCTATTTGTGACCAAATACGCTATATGTTACTTACATGATTTCAATAAACATGATAGATAATAATACTCTATTATCTGAAAGGGGCGTATCGTGCTATCAGGTTTAACATTAAGAATTAAAATAATACTTTTCGCCGCGGCTATTTTCCTCTCACTTTTATTAGTCGCCATTTTAGGATTACAAGCATTACGTCATGCCAGCGAGTCTGACAATATAGCGCGAATTAATCAGCTAATGAAAAGCACTGCAAATATCGTGGCACAGTTTGAAGAATACGTGCAAACAGGCGCTCTAAGCGAAGAAGAGGCAAAAAAGCTGGCAACACAAATGCTCAGAGAAAATAAATACCATGACTCTGAATATGTTTATGTGGTCGACGATAAACTAAACTTTATTGCCACTCCACACGACCCACAGCTTCACGGGACCAGCTTTAACGACTTTAAAGATGCTAATGGTAACAGTATTGGTCGTATGGTTGAGCGGCTGGTAGGGCGTAAAACGAATCAAATTATTACTTACCAATGGGATTCTAGGCGCGAAGGCGAAGTCGTAGACCTCACTTCTGTGGTGCAAAAAACACCTGAGTTTGGCTGGTATGTCGGCACAGGGATCAGCGCCAAAGAAGTAGATGAACGTTACTGGAGTACAGCGCAGTGGTTGCTTAGCCTTTCATTATTTATCGCCGTTGTATTAACTTTTGCACTGGCAAAATTTGGCTTTAGACTCTCAAATAAACTGGGCGGTGAACTTGACGAAGTACTCTCCATAGTTAAGCAAGTTTCTCGTGGCAATTTAAGCTCCCCAATAAATACCAGTAACGCCAAAGACGATAGTATTATCGCGGCCATGAGTTACATGCAAAAAGGTCTACAAGGTGTGGTTGGCGGAATAGCATCAGTCAGTGATGCCCTTAAATCACAAAGCAATGATGGTGAGAAGCGCTCAAATGAACTAGAACAACTCACTCACAGCTTAAGTAGCGAAACGCAAATGGTCGCCTCTGCAATTACCCAGTTAACCGCCTCAGCGCAAACAGTTGTTGAGCATGCTGACCAAACAGCAAACTCAGTTCAAGAAGCTGAAAACCAGGGGCAAAATGCCGACAAACTCACTACGGAAGCTGCCAAAACAATTGTATTATTGGAGCAGCAAATTGACAGTGCAGGTAATAATATTCAGACCTTGGACGAAGAAGTTAGCAATATCGCCAACGTACTGAGTGTGATTCAAAGCATTGCTGAACAAACCAATTTACTCGCCCTTAATGCTGCTATAGAAGCTGCACGTGCAGGTGAACAAGGCAGAGGCTTTGCTGTAGTCGCTGATGAAGTGAGACAGCTTGCACAGCGCACTCAAACTAGCACTGAAGAAATTCATACTATGATTGTTAAACTACAATCTGCTACACAAGAAGCGAAATCGTCGGTTACTGTGTCCATTCACACCAGTGAAAAAACCGTAACCATGTCAAAAGAAGCAGGCGAAGAGCTGCGTAAAGTTGCCAGTTCATTGAGTGAGATATCACAGATGAGTCACCAAATAGCTCATGCAGCAAAAGAGCAGCTTGAGGCTGGGGAAGATACTGCACGGCGTATAGTGACCATTTCTGACACCGCCTCGCAAACTGAGAGTGTATCAGAAAAAGCACATCATGCTACCGATAGCATTAAAGAGTTAACGGTTAAGTTAGAAGCGGAGGTAGCGAAGTTTAGTTGCTAGGGCTTGTTGAACTTTGAGGTATGAGTTTTGTTCAAATCAAAGGCTTTCAGTGCTCGAAACGATCAATACAGCATAATAGCTTATGTCAGTTGCGAGTAAAAAAGTTGTCGAAGCCTTTGCTTGTAGTATTTTCCGAGCAGCGCCCTGCGCTTACACGCCTATAACTACAGATTTAAAAGGGCCTTGTCGCCCTTTATTTTTATTTGCTGTGCAATATTTATCAAGCACAAGCATCACTTGTAGCCAGCTCAGCTTCACAATTTATTGGCAACATCAAGGTTATTTTAGCGCCCCCTAAATCAGAGTCACAAATATTTAATTTACCATTATGGCTATTTAAGATACTGGCAACAATGGATAGGCCTAAACCAATACCCGGTACATTACGACTACTGTCTAAACGCAAAAATGGTTTAAGTACCGCTGCGCGTTTATCCTCAGGGATACCTGCCCCATCATCTTCAACCACAATACATACATAATCGTTATCTAGATAAGTACTTACTCGTATCGTTTGTGAAGCAAACTTACAGGCATTATTCACCAAGTTTTCAACAGCTCTAGACAATAGCTTTTTATCTGCCCCAACGACTATATCGGGTGTTATTTGGCTAACAGCTTTAATATTGGAGTAAATAGGCGCACTTCGGCTAACAATTTTGTGCAGCATTTTATCTAATCTACAAGTTTGTATTTTAGGTTCTCGACGCGCTGCATTGAGCCCTACATATAAAAACCAATCATCTAATAGCTCATCTAAAGCATCTAAGTCTTCATCCATAAATTGAATGGTTTCTTGGTATTCCTCAGTACTTGTGCAACTACGCGTCATATCGAGTGCAAAGCGTAAACGCGCTAGTGGTGTTTTTAAATCATGTGAAATACCGTTTAGCATATGTTGATGCTCTTCGAGTAAATTTTCAATTTTTGTCGCCATGGTATTGAAATGACTAGCAAGTACGCTATAAGGCGCTGGCATTTGCGTTGACACACGTAATGAAAGCTTGCCTTGCCCATAAGTTTCATAGGCGTTAAGTAGCTTTTTGATATATTTTTTATGCATATGAACATAGCAATAAACAAACAAAGCCAGCACCATTAAAATGGTAACAAGTAACGATTGCCAATAAAGTAAATATGCCTGCTTATCAATGTGCATCTTCGACATTTTTAATATTTGCTCATTTCGCAAATAGTAAGCCGTCACTTTGTCTTGCGTCCAACCACTTATTAACTCAATCACGCTGCCATCTCGCGTTAATTGTGCCAAGTCGAGCTCTAAGTCTTGGGTATTTTGTATCGATAATAACTCTAACTCATAACCAAACTGACCAGACCAATAATGCAGTAAATCTTGGTCAATGGGCGCTTGAGCAGCTTGCTTATTAATGACTGAAAAAATACTGTCCACAATGGGTCGCTCTTCTTTTACTCGAATGTCGACATACTTAGTATCGAGTAAAATCACGGCAATAAAAATGCTACAGATAAACGCTGCAGCACAATAGATAAATAAACGTTTAAACATTTGTTCACTCGCGTAATACATACCCCACTCCCCTAACCGTTTTTATGTACTTATAGGGAGGGACATTGTCGTTTATTTTTTTTCGCAATGAAGACAATCGCATATCTATAGAGCGATCATGTCCATCATACTCGATACCTCTGACTGCGGAGATGATACTTGCTCTATCAAGAATCTCCCCAGGATGAGACATTAAATAATACATCAAGCTGAATTCAGCTTCAGTCAGTTCAATAGGGCTATCGTCTAAGTGAAAACTGCGATTACTGGTGTTTAGTGTCAAATCTTGAATTTGAAATACTGACTTTCTACAACTTGGCGCTTGTCCCGCTAAACGGCTCAGTGCTTTCACTTTTGCGACCAAAATATGTGGTCTAACAGGCTTCGTAATGAAATCATGTACGCCTAGCGCAAGCGCATCTGCTTCTAAGTATTCATCATTACTGGCAGTCATCATAATAATCACGCCTGTAAACTCTGGAAGTATTTGTTCTAATACACTAATACCATTAAGCCTTGGCAGCATCATATCTAATAAGATGACATCAAAAAGTTCACCATTTATCTTCTCCAGTGCCACTTGCCCATCAAATGCACAAGTGACTAGATAGCCTTCATGGCGCAGCACATGAGATATCATATGGCTTAACCGCTTATCATCTTCCACCAATAAGATGCGCTTTTTATTTGCCATTGCTTACTCCTTGCAATTATCTAATACTTTAAAGAATTGATTATTTTGTGTTATTTCAGCTGGTTTGGCGTGCGCACGCAAAGTAAGCTGCCCATCTCTCAACTCCATCAAGCGATCTGCTGTATGATAATAGTTATCATCATGAGAAACGATAATGACAACTTTACCTTGTGCTTTTAATGAAGGTACTATTTCTTCGTAAAATACTTTTTTAAATACCGGGTCTTGATCCGCAGCCCACTCGTCAAGCAAGACAATAGGTTTGTGTTCAATGTAAGATTGAATAAGCGCTAAGCGTTTTCTTTGCCCCTGTGAAAGCGAGGTCTTACTCCAGTTACCTTCTATGATTTCTACCGCTTTGTCTAATCTTAATAACGTAACCAACTGCTGCAATAACTGCACATCCTCAGGTGAGTCATTCACTAAAATACGTTTAAAGACCCAAAAGTCCGCTGCAATCAAACTAACGCACTCGCGATAACTTGGCAAATTATCAGCATCAACCGCAATATCACCATAATTCATAACCCCCTGAGTTGGGCTATACAACCCGGCGAGCAACTTAAACAAAGTCGATTTACCACTGCCATTGCCACCAATAATAAATGTAGCCTCACCCGCTTTAAACTCACACTCTACAGGACCAATTTGAAACCCTTTTTCAGCGTTTTCCTGCGATTCATATTGATAAGTAATATTACTCAACTTAAGATTCAAGTTACTACCTAATGCAGCAATTTCAGACTCTTCTTCAACTTCTTCATCGGATAGCTCTAAGCTTTCTATTTTCTTAAATGCGACCTTTGCTTCCATTAAATCAGTAGATGCTTGTGTCACTTGCTCAATCGGCTCAAGAATAAACAATAACGTTAAGATATAGCCCACCACCACGGTTTTCTCTAACCCTAGCGTCATACCTAGGTAATACAAAATCACCCCAAGTATTGCGAACAAAATAAATTGACCCCAATGTTCAAGCATGCCGAATAGAGTTAACGCGCCTCGATTATTTTTTCTAAGTAGCTCTAAGGTACTGCGAATATCTGTTCTCACATAACTTTGGCGTTTTGAATCAAGAGAGAGTTCCTTTTTGCCTTTAACAATGGCTTCATAGTGCTGCATTAGAGTATCGGCACACTCACGAATATTTTGTAAATATTTACGTGATAGTAAAATGATGACCGTAAAGCTCAATCCGGCAAAAGCAATTAAAGCAAACACATACATCAAGGCTGTGAGTGACAAGTAGGCCATATAAGCAATCGCACAAACAATGATGGAAATATTCGCAACCATTTGTGGCAACACCTGAAAAAACTTAATAGCGGTGTCTACATCTTTGCTCAATGTCGCATTCACTTTTGGTAACCCGACCTTTTCCACCCGTTCAAAAGAGGTGCCCAACACTTTATCAACTAAACGGCTATGTATATCACGACTGGCATTAACGACTAAGCGAATTTTAACAAGTTCATTTATAACGCCAAGCCCCAGCAAAACTCCAATAGCAATGAAAAATTCTTGCGCTGAATATTCAATCGTATCAACACCAGAAGTAAGTGAGCTATTAATAATTTGCAGTACATGCATACTAATAACCCCCAGTAAAATCCCCATTGGTAGGGTAAAAGCAAAATACCAAAAGTACTTTTTATAAAGTCGATTTAAGCTTTCCAATTGAATTCTCTCTTATCCTTAAATTAATACATCAGTGCGCACACCTTCAGCATAAACGACTGAGTTGCACGTTAAGATATTTGTACCACAAATTGCAGAAAAACTTAGTAAGGAATAGTAATGGTATGACGTCTATCTACATTTTCTATTTATGGTTTTATACTAAGAAAAACGCCCATAATGGGCGTTTTGGCACTTAAGCAAGAGTAAATCCATCTGCCTCTTGTAAGAATGGAAAACGACTTCTTACCTCTAAGAGCTCTGGTAAATCTAGCTCAATATTCAACACAACTTCCTTATTCGCTGCATACAACAAGGTTTCTCCCAAGGGATCAACCACCATTGAGTCACCGCTGTATGCCACTTCATTTCCATCTACACCAACACGATTAAGTGCAACCACATAACTTTGGTTTTCAATGGCTCTAGCAGGAATAAGGCTCTTCCACTGTAATGAACGCGCTTTTGGCCAATTTGCCACATACAAAGCAACATCATACTGGCAATCCAAATTCCGCGACCACACAGGAAAACGCAAGTCAAAACAAATAAATGGTGCAATACGCCACTGACCTAGCTGAAAAATAGCTCGCTCAGTACCTGCGCTATATTGGGCATCTTCACCAGCAAACTTGAATAAATGGCGTTTATCATAATGAGAGACTTCACCTTTAGGCGTTACCCATAAAAAACGATTAACATATTTATTGTCAACTTGCATCATCATGCTTCCGCATATGACCGCATCATGCTGTTGTGCAATCGACTTCATCCAAGCAACCGTTTCACCATCGGTGCCCTCAGCAATACCTGCGGGCTTCATGTCAAACCCGGTTGAAAACATTTCAGGTAAAACAATTAAATCTCGACCTGAAACAGTTTCTAATTGCTGCTCAATAGCGGCTCTGTTTGCTGCTGCATCTTGCCAAATTAAATCTAATTGCAACATGCTCAACTTTAATTTTTCGCTCATCTTCTCGTTCCACTTAAGCGTCGTACAAATGTTCCATGAATACCTTTGCAGTGATCTCTTCGCTGATTTCTGCTAGCGGATGTTGATCGGCTGGCGATTTAATCAAACCTGATGCAACACAATGATCTAACAAGGTCGTCATTAATTTAATATCCAGTTTAGGGCAACGGATATCAGTCTCTTTTAACAATGCTTGAATACGTGATGTATCATATTTTGCCTGTTCAGACAAATCATCTTCATCACTAACCAATGCCAAAATATCAGTAAAGCTTGAGTGATAAGGTTTGCCATTGAGTAACATGCGATCCTCATGCAATGCTTGAAAATAATCATCGCAAGGCACATTGCGAACTTCATAACCATACTCACGCAGTAGATCAACTATTGCATTGTAAGTAGGTGGATTCGGGTTAACTAAATTGAAAGTTTGCCCCTGAACAGTATGTATATTTTTCACCACTGCTAGAGACGCTTTAGCAACATAATCTACCGGTGTTATATCAAAGTCATCCGTTGAGTGAAAAGTGTAACCCGTTTCAACTAATGCTCTGATCATCTCATAATAGATACCTTTTACCGTCGTTCCAGACAGCGGGTAACGACCATTTTGACTGTCACCCCAAATATTACCAGGGCGAACAATTGCAACTTGTAAGCCCTTTTGTGATAACTCATTCAGCATGACTTCGCTTTCAAATTTAGTTTGCTCATAACCCATATCATCAAAGCACTGGCCATAATCTACTTTATCTTCTTTAAGCACAAACCCTGACTCATATAACTTAGAGCCTACCACCGAAAAGCTTGAGGTATAAAGTAGTGGAATATTTGCTTCCATACATAACTTAGCAACACGCTCTGTACCAGCAACATTCTCTTCACGCAAAGATGGGTATTCAGCAATCAAAGATAATTTAGCGGCGCAGTGAATAACAACTTGAGCTTGAGAAGCCAAAGTAGCGTAATCATCGCTATTGAGGCCTAATAAGTCTTTGCCTATATCACCATAGACAACACTAATACGTGATAATTGATCCCCGACCTTACTGTCAGAGTCATACATATCAACCATCTCCAATATTCTGCTCCGCGCATTATCTAAGTCTTTTTCGCGTGACATGCAATATATTTTTGCACTCGTGGTGGTCAGTAACTCAGTTAAAATACGTCCACCCAATACGCCTGATGCACCAGTCAATAAATAGTTATCTGGTAAAAACGCTGCGTTATTGTTCATGTTAAGTCCTTACTATTGTTCCATTAAATTTCACGTTTTACGCTACATAGCACCAACTCGCATGCCACCATCAATTGTGATCACTGCAGAGTTAAGATAGTTCGTTTTACAAGTTGCTAAAAATTGTACGACTTCTGACACATCATCTGCATTGCCAAAGCGCCCGATTGGCACCGTACGACGAGCAAACTTTGCTTCTTCAGCATCAGGAATACTTTCGTTTTCAAGAAACTGGTCAAACATTTGTGTCTTACAAATACCCGGTGCAACACACGTTACACAGATATTCATAGGCCCAAGTTCCTGTGCCCATGATTCAGATGCTTTAATGAGCCCCGCTTTAGAAGCTGCATAGGCTGCACTACCACCTGACCCCCAAATACCCGCAACCGAGCCAATATTTATGATACGTCCATATTTTTGCCTTACCATGGCTTGGCTAAATATAGTCGTACAATTAAACGCACCGGTTAAGTTCACATCAAACGTCTGCTTTGCCGACACTAAAGAGTCCATTTTTAGACAAAAGGCCTTGTGCAAAATGCCAGCATTGTTAACCAGCACGGTGATAACACTGCTCTGTCTTTGCTGCAATTGGTCATATACCGATTGCACACTTTGGGTGTTGGTCACATCCATGACAAATGTCAATAAACGTTCGTCATCCAAGCTGTGCTTTAATGACGCCAACTTATCTTCATTCAAATCAACTGCTGCTACTGTATAATTTGACGCGAGTAAGGCGCGGCATATCGCCGCTCCAAACCCACCAGCAGCACCTGTAACAACTGCTATTTGCTCTACCATGAGTATCAAAGTCCTTTAGGGAAGGTGATATCAATGATCTGCTTTGCATTAGCCATCGCAGGGTAGATACGCTCTTCAAAGAACGCCACATCATTTTGATTAATCATCAAGTTTGAATACATACGAGATAATGGTGAGAATTGAATACCATAGCGTTTGCATATTTCACGAATGATGATGTCACACATCTTCACCTTTGCGGTGTATCCTTCAGAGCGGTCAACCAATTCATTTTGTGAGTGGAATACCATGCCAGTTGGCATACCTTGCAGTACAAGTGGCATATCTGAAGCATGAGCTGCTTTTACAAAAATGTCCGCCATTTGTGACATAATGCCACCCATACGGTCATAACAACCTGGCTCATTTTCAATCAAATCAAAGGTCGCTTTGATTGCCGCTAAACCCATCGGGTAACCATTGAATGTACCGGCGTGAATGATCTTACCTTTGGTGTAATAATCCATAATATCTTTACGGCCAACAATGGCAGAAATAGGCACCGCGCCACCACCAAGTGCTTTACCAAGCGTAGTAATATGTGGAGTAACACCAAGTAACTTCTGAGCACCACCCAAACCAAAACGCACACCCGTGATTACTTCATCAAAAATCAACAGTACGTTATGCTTCTCACAAGCTGCTTTTGCACGCTCTAAGTACCCATCCTTTGGTAAGATACCGCCACCATTCATACAGATTGGTTCCATCAATACAGCAGCAATTTCATTACCATGCTGCTCTAAAGTGCGCTCTAAGATTTCAGGGTCATTCCAAGGCAACATAAATGTTTGATCTTGTAATGTGTTAGGGAAGCGACCTAACGTGTCCAGCATGTCGCCTTTGAACATTTCTGGTACTGGAAAGTCTTTTGAATCGGCATTAAAACGACCGCCTACGACATTATCCGCATTGCCATTATAGTGGCCATGAAAACGAACAAAGCGAGGTTTACCGGTGTAACCACGTGCTAAACGAATCGCATTTTGTACCGCTTCCGTACCACTTAAACTAAAGCGTACACGCTCAGCAGAAGGAACATTATCAATAAGCTTTTGACACACTTCATACTCAAGGTCAAAGGTATCAACAGACGTCAATTTCTGCATGTTCTCAATCAATATTTGATTGTATTGCTCATTATTGTGGCCAACAAACAAAGCACCGAATTTACAAAATAAATCAAGGTGTTCATTACCATCCATATCCCAAACACGTGACCCCTTTCCTTTAACGAATGGTACTATCAGGGCTCTTTCTGGATCTGCGAAATTATAGTGTGCACCACCTGGTAGTACGTCCCATAACTTTTTAAAGTACTCTTTTGACTCTGTCAGATCTAATTTTTGATTTACTACTGTATTCATTTTCTTTATTTCTCCTTGAATAGAATCTAGCTTGGTTTCTTCCTTCTCAAAGTGCTGCTCAGTGCTTGCACTAAATTGCTGTAATCTGATTGGGAAGGTTCCGTCTTGGCATTGTTCAATACCAGAAACGGATAATGTTTTTGCAATATTGACACGGGTTAAGTATGCAGCGCAGTTAAGTAGATAATTGGCTACGCCCTCAACCGTGCGTTTTGGTGCGTCTTGCAAGTGACTTTCTTGTAGCCAGTCATTGTTTGCCCCCATCGCTGGGCCACACCAAATTTGATAGTCGATACGACGTTGCGCATCTCCGGTAATTGCCCACTTCGATGATTGACCCAAATACCACTGAAATACCAATGCCATTTTTCGTTTTGGATCTTTCTCAGCAGAATCAGCAATACGTTGTAAGTTACGGCTAGCAAAAAAGGCTTTAGTGTCATCCCAAATTTGCATCAGTGGCTTATGAAACATTTGTTTTTCTAGCTGCTGTTGCTCAGCTTCAGGAATTTGTTCCAAAGAATCATAGCGTTTATAAATTTGATACAACTTTTGCGAGCGTACCCCATACATCGTGCCTTTTTTCAAAGTCTGAACTTGAGCACCTAATTCAAACATATCAGCAGAGGGCGATGACACAACATCTGCCGTTGTCGCCCCCGACAGCATCTCACGTACTTGATCTGAAGTACCAGACTCCACACACGCTTGGTTAATAGAGCCAGTCACGACATATGCCGCCCCCATCGCATAGGCAGCAGCAACGGCTTCAGGGCAACCAATACCTCCTGCAGCCCCCACTCGAACAGCTTGCTGGTAGCCATGCTGCTTGTGCATACGAGTTGCTAAACGCAACATTTGCGGGAAGATACATGTTAATGAACCATGATCAGTGTGGCCGCCAGAATCCGCTTCAACCGTAATATCGTCGGCCATCGCTAACTGCTCGCTAAGCTTGGCTTCAGTTTCGGTTAAATGACCACTGGCAACGAGTTTTGCCACTATTTTTCCCGGCGCTGGCGCTAAAAACTTGGTCGCAACTTCAGGGCGAGAAATTTTAGCAATCACTCTTTGCGCTGGCACAACCTGACCATTGATCAGCTGAGCCCCTTTTAAACGGAAGTACACTAAAGCAGCCGTCAAATTAATATATGCTGCTGCTTCAACTACCTTTACACCATTATCTAGGCACAGCTGCACAACTTGCATTTCCCAATCAGGGTCAGCAGGGTTATGTAGCATATTCATGGCAAATGTTTTATCGCCAACCGCTTGTTTAATCTCAGACAAGCTTTGCGCTATGCGCTCTAGGGTTAGTCCACCTGCGCCGAATGAGCCAAGCATACCGGCGTTTGCAAAAGCAGCGACCATCTTCGCCGAGTGAATACCATTGGCCATGGCGCCGCCCATATAGGCATAGTTCAAACCATATGCTCGTCTAAATGATTCACTGCCTAGTTTATTTGGTGTAACAGTAGGAATTACGCCTGCTACTTCACTCAGTGAAATCTGATCTGCCACTAATTGACTTAATGGCATCAGTGTATTTACAGACTGCTTTGACCATACTGCCAAGGGCAAGTCTAGAGTGGCCAAATTGTCTTGGATTTGCGTTAACATCGTCATACAGTTTGTGCTCTCATTGTTAATATCGACTCTAAATCACCTTCGTAACAAACATACATGTCATCACATAAACCTATTACACGGTCTTCATAAAGCACTTCGATAACCGCTGTGATCTCCAAATTAGCGTTATTGGCTGTCAACGGGGTTACGGTGATATCTTTGATTGTCATTCGGTAAAACAAGGTTTCTTGCTGATACTTGACCTCACCACGAAACTTAGCACCTGACGTATGACCTGATTTAGTCACCAACTTAACACCTGCTAATTGCGGTAACTTTAGGTAATACATATAGAAAGAGAACAGTTGCTGACTGCCTTCTACAATAAAGGTTCCCGGCACACATGGGTCATTCTTAAAATGTGCTTTAAAAACCCAGTGATCTGTAGAGATATCCATTTCACCCAGCATCTGCCCTAACTGCCATGCACCACCTTGGGGGTCAAACTGCGATACTCTATCCAACATGCGATGACACGGACCATATAAAGCAATGGCGCTGTTATCACTATATTGTTCACCAAAGCATTGCGATAACTGCCCTGCATTCAATGCCGCAATTTGCGCACTATCAAAACTTTGATACTGACTCAATTTTGCAATGTCGATTGGATTTTGTTGTGGTTTTGCAGTAAAGAACACACCCCTATTGTTCATGCTTTTACCGCTTTGCTTTTGCAAGTCTTCGCGATAGAAAAACCCTGACGCAGCGACTAACGTGAAACAATGGCGCTCATCAGAATCGTAAGGACCCTGCGCGTAACAGTCATATTCGTAATCAATCAGTACGTTGTTACCCATCTTTTTAAATGACGTCATACGTACAACGCCACGTAACACCTCACCGGGTTTAGGAAACGCACCATGGACGGTAGTTTCACTATTTACGGCACGATAAGAATGTTGGCCCTGAAACATTTCATCACAGCCAATTAAGGTAAACGCCACTATCATCGCATGCGATGATTCCAACGATACGAACGAAGGTACTTGGCCTTTAACGACATACCAATCATCTGGTGAAAGGTCGTATTCCCAATGAATTTCACACGGCTTTAACTGACCACGCTGTGCAGTACACGATAAAATACGTGATACAAACATATACGGCCATGATGGCATGCGAGTACGAACCGGATATTGATCCGCCGCAGCGTAATCAGGCCCTAACACGTTTGCAATCAAACCATCCGTCATTTCATGTAACTGTTGCTCGTTAAACAGAGCGCCCGCTGAACGCGTCGACACAGGAATATTTTTCACTTCAGGTGCAAGACGCCCGTAACGAGGGTCAAGTAACACTGATTGAGCCGCTCTTGCACTTGTCACTGGTGACATAACCGGAGCAGGCTCAGAACCTTTATCTGCAACTGTACTTTGTGGCTTCTCAACTGCAAGCAATGATGCTGTTGTTGCAAAGCTGGCACGCATTGCTTGTAAAAATGCACTGTGTGTTTTGGCATTTTGAGCAAGCGCAGATAACACTTTATGCTTGGCTGTTTGACTCGGCACTTGCATATTAGCGAGTTCATTTACTTTCGGCTTTTCAACAACTGATTTTAGTTGCTCATTCGGTGCAGTTCGCGCCGTTTCAGCCTCTACTGATGTCGCTGTACTTACGGGCTCTATCGGTTGCGCCTGCGGTTGAACACTTTGAACCTCTTGAGTCGCATCAGGTGCACTTGTTTGCGCAACTTCAATTGGTGCAAATCGTGCGCGACATGCAGCAAACTCAGCCATAGTGGCATCATTTACTAGCGTTTCAGGTATTGTTTGCTCACCCGCGACCCAAATTGTCTTAAACAAACCTTTGGGTTTCTCACCAGAGAGGTTTGCAAATAGACTCTTAAGCCCTTTATCTTCATACTTATCTGCCGCACCTAAAATCATATGGCTGTATGTTCTATCTAACCCCATGCCACTGATTGCGCCATAGCGTAATTCATCGCTATGTTGAGACTCATGGCGAAGTAACAACCCCGCTTGTTCATTTGATATGAACTGCTGCTGCAACAGTGATGGTACTGCTGGCAAACGTCTACGATAGAGATTTAACGCAGTACTAATTAAGCTGGTGATATAAGAAGCACCGTGTAAGTGACCAACATGTTGTTTAATATTAGACACCGTTACCGGTTGAGTAACATCGCCATAAACAGACAATAGTCCCTGCTTTTCGGCACTATCTTCCGCAGCAATACCACTGGCATGTACCTCTAATAGTCCGACTTGTTGCGCCTCTATGCCTGCACGACTGAGAGCTGATTTTGCAGCCACAGCAATACACTGCTCATCAGGCACAAATTGTGTTCCATTATCAACAGATTGCGCAAAACTTAAGGCGTCAATTGTGGCATAAACACGGTCTTTATCTGTCACATCATTGCTTGATTTGAGCACAACCACACCACCGCCTTCACCGAGCTTCCAACCTTTACTTTCGATTAAAGGTTTACCCGGTTGAGCAATATTGATAGGTGAGCGCTGATTAGCAAACATCACCCCTTCAGCACTACCTCCAAAACTGCCACCACCAACAATCACGGCATCCACTTGCCCTGCTTCTAGCAGTAGCCGTGCAACATCTATGGCTTTGGCAATTGAGTTTTCATGTGACTGCAGCGTAAAAGCAGGACCATTGAGTTTTAACAACGCAGAAATACGACTAGAGACAATATTACCAATGCCCCCTGTCACCCCTTCAACCGTTGGTTCAGGAAACAGCGCATCTTTGGTTAAAGTCTCTAACCGTGCTAACTCTTCGTCTGTCAGCTCAATTTTTGCTTTGGCTAAGCTGTCTTTTAACTGCCATGCCATTTCAGTTCTGGCTTGATAACGTAAGCCATTACAATCATCATCACCTGCAACAATCACCGCAATATTGCGTACTTGTCCATCACGCTCGTAACCTGCATCTAAAAATGCAGCTTCGGCTAATGGCATAAGCGATAAATGTGATAGCAGGTGTAACCCAGCTACATTAGGTGGAATCTTGTAACGTTGGCAATCAAAGATGAAATTATCTAAGAATGCTCCAGTGGGCAGCTCTGTCAAGCCATAACGTGCAAGTAAAGACTCACATTGCTCGATACCAGACCATCGTTTTTGTGGCAGTTTACTAAAGTTATGTTGACCTTGGTCTATCAACTTATCTAAATCTACCAACTCATTAACTTGAGGCAAACATGCACTCAAACCAACTATCGACAAATTTGTTGATGGTGCTGAGGATACCTGCTCAGTTGTAGGCTCTATGGCATCTTCAGAACAGATCACTAAGTGACCATTTACACCGCCAAAACCAAAGGCATTGACACCAGCCACTTTACCCTTGCCTTGTGCAGGCCAATTTATTGCAGAACGCACAACTGAATCGATGGTTAGAATACCTGATTCACTGCCTACAAAGTCTTCAACTCTTTGCGTTGCTGGCACTTGGTCATGCTGCATAGACAGGAGTACTTTGAAGATACTCACCATACTAGATGCAGTTAACGCATGACCAAAGTTTTGCTTGTTAGCGCCAATTTTTGGCAAGTTCTGAGCGCCAAAAAATGTCGCAATGGAGTTGAGTTCAACTTTATCACCTACAGGCGTACCTGTAGCGTGACACTCAACATAGTCGGGGTAGCGACTGGTTTGCGAATAAGCCCGTGATAATGCTAATTGCTGACCTTTACTATCAGGTACCAGCATATGTTTTGCACCGGCATCATTAGATAAACCAATCGCATCAATCACACCATAAATTTTGTCGCCATCTGCTTTGGCATCACTGTAGCGTTTTAAAGCGAGTACACCTACCCCTTCACCCGCTTTTAATCCACCAGAGCGTTTATCAAATGGCAGTGACTCGCCATTTTTATCTGGAAATGCTTTGAGTACATTAAATCCATGATTGATATAAATGTGATCAGCTTGACATGTCGCGCCTGCTAACATGATATCCGCTTCACCTGCCTGCAAATGCTTACATGCAAGGCTTATCGAATAAATGCCCGAAGAACATGCACCATCAATGGTGTATGTTGGCCCTTTTAAGCCCAGTGCTTGCGCTGTAACTACCGCATTATGACTACCGATAAACAAGTTATCCATTGACCAGTCACGACCTTGCCAATACTTACTAAATGCAAAGTCTTCGCGGCCAATCAAAGTTTGCAGATATGGCGTCAAAATCTCATGATACATACCACTTACCAACTGCTTTGCAGCATGCGTTGGCATATTGATATTGCCCAGCACTAAACCGGTGCGAGATACCGCCTTTTCAGCATCAGCAGAGCTCACATCCTTTAGAGCTTGGGCAGCGGCATGTAAAGTCCATTGAAATACCTTATCAAACTGCTTAAGTGTTTGCTCAGCAACTTTGAAACCGTTGAGTTCAATATCAGACTTTCTAACATAGCCATTTTTACTGTAGCCTATCTTATCAATCGTCCCCTTTTCTGGATGCTTGTAGTGCGCAGGAGACACACCAAGCTCTTGCTCAGAGATCTCACTTGTTACATCAGTCCCCTGTTCAAACACTTTCCAGAGTTTTTCAGGAGTGTCGGCTTCAGGGAATATACACCCTAAGCCGACAATGGCTATTTTATCCTTCATGTTCACTCACACCCTTAAGCAGCGCATTTTCTGATTCAGAAATCGACGCTAACTGTGTGTACTTAACCCCAGTGAGTCGATAAGCTAACTCATGACGCGCGTTATAGACTGAAATATCAGAGATCAATGTTTGTTTGTTGCAAGAGACAATGTCAGCAGCCACATAAAAATCGTCATCAAAATTAATATCTCGATGCTTTTCTATATGTTGTACACCCAGTGGTAAACCGACCGTTTGCTTATGATGACGAAGCCATAAATAAGGGACTTGAACAAATACGTCGGCGATAAAACCATTAAACTGTCTAAGTTCATTGAATTGACCTAAACCGACTTGCTCAGTGCTTAAATGACACAATGCCAAGATACTTTTATCATCGTGTTGTACAACTTTATCAATACCTTGCAATGCACGCCCATGGAAAACATAACCTTGTTCGCCATTATGATAAATAGGCAATGGTAAGACTGCCATACCTTGTGTTTTGGCCGCATCAAGCTGCGCCGGACTGGCTTCAGCTTTGGCCACAAGTGCAATACTTGCTTGATAGTGTTTAAGCGCATTGCCGTCTTTAAGTCCTACCACTTCAAGACTAAGTTGCAATTTGCTACCTTGGTGCTTATCAGCAGTAATAACACACTGATAGTCATCACTTTGTTTACCATCAAACACAATGCCTTTTAATACTGCAAAGTCGTTGATTTCGCTTAATGAAAAGCCAGGGTAGAAATTTAAACTCTGCTCAATCATCCAATGTAATGCGAACATCGCAGGTAAAACCGCATGACCACCTACCTGATGGTCAGCCAACCCAGCGGTTGCAGACTCCAACAAAGTACGCGTTACTTTTTGCGGATCATTATATTGCACTGACACTGGCTTTTTATCAGCATGGTATGTTCGACCACCAATGATTACTTGCGTACTACTGCCCGAAGTTACATCTAGCTCAGCAACACATGCAGCAAACCCAGTTGGTTTATCAATCAGTACTAAATTGCGACTTTCATAAGCTTTTTTCAGCACATCATTAACCATGCCGCCATCCCATGGTCCCCAATTTATTGAGCGGACCAAACAACTTGGATATTGACGTTTGATGGTATCTGCAACACGAGACAGTACTTCATTAGACATTGAGTAGTCTGTTTGACCTGCATTGCCAAAGAAGCCAGAGACGGATGAAAACAACAGCACAGTTTCAAGCTTTGCTTTATCCACCAGTGATAAGATGTTTTGCAGACCTAAAATTTTAGTATCAAACACCAAAGCAAAATCATCTAACGACTTGCGCTCAATCTTTTTATCAGCCAAATTACCAGCGCCGTGAATAACACCCGTTATTGTACCAAGCTCTTTTTCTGCGCTGCTAATCACTTGCGCGAGCGCTTCTTTGCTCTGTACATCTGCCGAATAATAACGCGCTGGCGCACCTATTTCAGACAATTTGTCAAGCGTGTGATTAATTTCTTGTGTGCCTTTTACTGAGCGAATTAAAGCATCAACTTTTGCTGGTGTCATCGGCTCAGACTGTGCTTTTAAATGTGCGATAGCTTGTTTTTTCAGCTCAGCATCATCATTCACACCCTGCGCCCACTGTGGCTGCGCTTTCAACTCGCTGCGTCCAAGCAGTACAAACCGACAACGGTAACGTTTTGCAAGCTCTATCACACAGCCTGCGGTTATGCCCTTAGCACCCCCACTGACCAAAATAACAGACTGTTCGTTAAGTACCGGTTGCGCAGCACGTTCTGTTACTGGCGTACGCTCAAGCAATAACTGTAAACGCTGCTCTTTCGTACGCCCTACATGACTTAAAGTGCGGTCAGAGTCAGCAAGCTCTATGGCAAATACATCATTCAACGCTTTTTTAGTCATACCTGCTTGTATGTCTAGGTGACGACAATAAACATTTGACCACTCATAGTTCAAAGATTTAGTTAAGCCACTTAACGCACTATTTAAAGCACCATTTTTAGCGTCTTTACTGGTACCAAATTGACCATCATTTAAAGCCACCGTAAAGAAGTAGGTTGGTACTTTTGTCGCTTCAGTTTGCAGCTTCGGTTGCAGTACCTTTGCCAGCATAAACAAGGCTTTTAAACTAAACACTTGTGCTTGGTCATATAAAGTATCTAACGACTCTTGTTTAAGCGCATCAGCAATATACAACACGCCTGCAATCTTACGCTTCGTTTTTGACTCAACTTCATCTATAAGCGATTGCACCGCTTCTTCTGTACATTGAGTTAAGAAAAAGTCACTCGTCGCATTGGTTTTTTTAGCGCCAACCAACACTTGAACAATATTTTGTTGATGTTGCTTAAAAGTTTCTTCAAACAGCGTCACACTTTTTTTAGTGTTTGCCAGCACTAACCATTGATGGTTTTGCTGCGCCAATATCTCGATTTGGTCAGGCTCTGCAAGCACTTCTACTTTAGCAACGTAACGGCCTACTGAACTTGGGGTCGCTGCAGATTCACTCTGCAGCTGGGACTTTTTTACGGCACCCTCCTGTGTGTCAGTTGACACAAAGAAGCCGATTTGTTGAGTTTTCTTTTTCACATCAGCGTCAGCGACGTAAACTTCTTCAGCGGGGGCTTGCTGTCCAACGGGTTTTGCTTCTTGAGCTGATTCGTTACCTTCACCACCATCAATGGCATTTAGCACTTCTTGTAGTGAATTATGTGCAAATTCAGCGATACGACGGATGGTATTAAGTGCATCAAAGTTAACGTCACCATCAAGGTCATCTTCATCCATACCTGCATCATCTGTTTCTTTGCCCCATAAGCGCTCAAACAAAGCAGCAAAGATTTCAATACGCTTGATAGAGTCAATACCCAAATCAGATTCAAGATCCATATCAGGGTCAATCATATCAGTTGGGTAGCCAGTTTTGTCGCTTACAATCTCAACCAACATATTACAGATGATATCTATATCTAATGATTCAAAATACGAGCGTTGCTCTAGATCAATCTGCCCTGCTTCTGATACAGGTGCTACCTCAGCAGGTGCTGCTGCAACGGGTGCTGAAGCAACGGGTGCTGAAGCAACTGGTGCTGAAGCAACTGGTGCTGAAGCAACCGGCGCTGAAGCAACCGGCGCTGAAGCAACGGGTGCTGCTGCAACTGGCGCTGCTGCAACCGGCGCTGCTGCAACTGGCGCTGCTGCAACCGGCGCTGAAGCAACGGGTGCTGATTGCTCAGGAGCAGGTGTAAAAGCAGCTGCGCTATTTGCATTAACATTTGCAACCTCAGACACAGAAGTTGCAGTGCTTGATGCAACTTCACCCAACAACGCCTGTTGACTGCGGAAATATTGCTCATGATTAACATGATAAAGCGTTTGATTCTTTTCAAGTACCGACAAGGTATGATCAATATGACCCAATACCTGATTAAAGCTGTCGTGGTTTCTAAACTCACTCAACGCATTTTGCTGATGGCTAATAACCGAAGTTAACATATTTAAATATTGCTGTTGATTAGACTGAAACTGGCTGTGAACATCGCTTAATTGCTGTTGAGCTTGTAATTGTCCAGCAACGGCGCTGAACTGTGCGTTTGTGTCGTTTTGAGACATGGTCAATTCCCTTGTGATCTGATTATGATTTAAATTTGAAGAAGTTTGAGTCAAGTTTGTAGCTTGATTAGCCGCCCACTTAACTTCCTGTAATTTTTGCTCTAACTGCTGCTCTAAATCTTGGTTGGCAAGCTGCAATTGTTTAATATCTTGATCTTTTTGCGCAATGCTTTGAGCAAACTTAGCTTCTTTCACAGCTGTTTTTTGCTCAGCATGTTCATCAATGTATGCTTGTAACAATTGGTCATCTGTTTCACGCATTTTTTCAATAGTTGCTCGACGTTTTGGTGTTGCATAATTACCGCCATCTAGCAAAATCGTCATCGCTGACTGCTTACTTGGAAGCGGGGCTCTAACGCGATACTTATCAATGTGCTTAAGTTCCACACCCAAAGACACCATCTGGGCAACCGCTTTATAAAATTGATTCACACTTGCAGACGACGAAGATGGATTTACTGGTACAACATCAAACGGTTTATCACCTAAAATATTTTTAACCAGATTACTGAGTACACCTTTAGGGCCAACTTCTAAGAAAACCCGAATGCCATCGGCATACATTTGCTCGATAAGCTCCACAAACCGCACTGAACTGGTTAATTGTGATGCCAGTGTTTGGCGCATTTCAGTCGATTTTTTGCTATATGGTTTAGCGGTTGTGTTTGCATAAACAGGATGCTTGGGTGATTTGAACGGAATAAACTTAAGCACTTCAGAAAACGAACCTTGTGCTTGTGCTATATACGGCGAATGAAACGCAGCATCAACATTCAGTTGCTGACATTTTAACTGCTTGGCCATCAACGTTTTTGCAGCTTGCTCGGCTTCATCTTGCGCACCAGCAAACACGGTTTGTACTGGCGAATTAAAGTTTGCGACCACTAAGTTCTTATACTCAGCTAACACACTTTTGACTGTCTCTCCGTCAGCTTCAACAGCGTACATCACGCCTTTTTCGTCTTTGCCTTGCAAGGCATTTTTCATCGACAACGCACGTTCAACAGAAGCCAAATATAATTGACTTTCTGACATTGCACCCGACGCCCATAATGCGGTTAGTTCACCATAACTGTGACCTGCAAAACAGGTTACATCCAAGCCCATATTGCATAATGTTTTGTAATATGCAGTAGATACCGCGCCTAAAGCTGGTTGAGTAAACTCTGTTCGACGCAATTTACTATGCAAAGCCTGCTCTTGTTCTTCGCAAAACACTGGAACCGGATAAATTGCAGTCGATAAGTTCTCACCTAGTTTTTTGCGAATTTCAAGATCAGCAACACCCAGAGACTCTCTAAATTCTGGATACTCAATTGCCAAATCGCGCGCCATATTTAAATACTGAGACCCCTGACCTGGAAACAATACGGCAACTTGATTTTTGTTTTCTACAACACCTTTAGGGCGATAAAAAGCGCCCAATGGATGTTCCAATGGCTGTTCAGGCTGCTTTACTATTAACGGTAAAACTTTTTCTAGTAAGGTTGCAGCATGCTGTGCATCACTGGTTACTAAACTCAAGCGAGCGTCACTAGGGGCAACACTAATTGCTTGTTGTTCTAGGTGTTGGCGGAACAAGGCTAAGCCATCTTCAGCACGCCAATCGGTCAACGCTTGTTGCGCAACCTGCTGCAATTGCTCTGGTGTTGACGCGCTTAGCACTACCACTTCTGGTAAAATAGATTGGCGGTAGGCATCTTGATGCTCATCTTGATGCTCTTCTAAAATGATATGGTAGTTAGTACCACCAAAACCAAACCCGCTGGTTGCTGCACAACGTGGCTTTTTCGCATCTCTTTTCACCCAAGGCCTAGCTTCGGCACTAATGTAGAAAGGGTTTTTCTCATCAGCAAAAAACTTATTAGGCGTAGTAACGTTGATCGTAGGTGGTAACACTTTATGGTACAGTGCTTGCGATACTTTAATAAGCGATGCAGCACCGGCAGCACATCGAGCATGGCCAATTTGTGACTTAATACTTCCAACCGCAATTGAGCGAGGGGCAATGTCATAATTACCAAACACCATACCCAAACTACGCAGCTCAGTTTCATCACCGGAAGCCGTTCCTGTACCATGAGCTTCTATCAGCTCAATATCTTCTGGTGAAATTGCAGTTCTGCCGTAACTTCTCTCAAGTGCATAAACTTGACCTTGGTCGCGCGGTGCAAATACACTTTTCGCTTTACCGTCACTTGAAGCTTCAACAGACTTAATGACGGAGTAAATTTTATCGCCATTGGCAATTGCATCACTTAAGCGTTTTAATACAACTAAGCCTACGCCATCACCCAAAAGCATACCATCTGCTTTTTCGTCAAATGGACGACAAATACCCGCTTTAGAAAGCGCTGGGGTTTTTGAAAAGCAAAGAAATGAGAAAATTGAATTTTCTAAATTTACACCACCGGTAAGTACAGCATCGCAACTACCCATGCGAAGTTCGTTTACCGCAGATTTGATTGCAGCATGGCTACTGCCACATGCCGCATCAACCATGTTAGACGTGCCACCAAAGTCAAAGTAGCTCGCAATACGACCACAAGCAACATTGCCCAAAAAGCCAGGAAAACTGTCTTCATTCCAACCAATATAACACTCATTGATTTTTTCAATGACGCTATCAATTACACTTTCAGGAAGACCGCGACTAACCATTGCACTGCGAACCATAGGTGTTTGGTTACGAGCTAACAAAGAAAAAGCCGTATTACCATTACCCGCTCCACCGAGTATCACGCCAACTTTACTTCTATTTAAGTTGCTGTTTTCATTTATCAAGTTAGCGTCTTCAATCGCTTTTTTTGCGACATGCAGTGCAAACAGTTGCGCAGTACTAATTGATTCAATCAATACGGGTGGAATTTTAAACTCAACGGGGTCAAATGCGATAGGTTTAATAAAACCCGCTTTGAACATGTAAGTTTTATCGACTTTACTTGGGTTAGGGTCATAGTAAGCGTCTTTATCCCAGTAGGTCATATTGTCTTTATCATCAACACTGGTCATCGAATCTTTCTTCTGGCAAATATTTGTCCAGAAATCGTAAAGATTGTCAGCATCAGGAAATTGACTTGCCATGCCTACAATGGCGATTGGTTCATCCTCATACGTTTTAGTTTTACTATCCGTACTCGGCTTAGGTTTAGATTTTGTAGGCGACTTCTTGGTGACCATATCACTCGTCCTTTTTAAAAAATTAGTGAAGTCAAATAAATTCCTATTTCGATCACGAAACTGCCTAACCGAGAAAAAACACTCAAGTTATTCGCTAATCAAAATACCACCTAGGAACGACAAATGTTTAACATTTGTTACATATGAAAACACTTTTTGTTTGCGATATGAAGACAGTAAGTATGAATTTTTTTATACAAAAAATAATATCTTTTATTTCTATGAAGTTACATTATGATTATTTTCATTTTTTTTAAAACCCCTCATTACAAATGAATTACACACCTTACACCCACTAAAAACCATGCAAGTTTAAAACAACTAAAACAATCAAAAAATAAAAATAAATAGATTAAAATCAATAAATTAAAAACAAGAAACCATCATTTAAAAACTGAGCAAAATACGTAAATCGGCACACCCACTCAATTTCAGAAAAGTAGCTAATTGCCACAAAAAAACATAAGCCATTGAATAAAATAAATAAATAAACAAAAAACCACCGAAACAGCACTTTCAGGTTACCAAAATAAAAATAAAAGCTTAAAATACATAAAGATATAGAGTTTAAAAATAAAAAAGTAAGTGAAAAATAAGCAAAACCAATATCGAAAATGAGAATTACTCAATAAAAAACATTTATATTTAAAGAAAAAACCTGAAAATAAAATCAAAAAAAATATTCTAACAAGTGAAATTTACAAGCAATAAAAAATCACACTCAAAAACACACCAATAACAAACAAAAAATTAACACCAAGTTAAACAAGTGTAATGTAACGTAAGCGTTCATATAGATAAATGACATTTTAAATTCGGTGTACATGAAAAAAAATATTCATCAATGGCGATACTTTCGGCGACACCTAAGATTTGATTAAAACGACAAAAGGAGTATTAGGCTAGTTGTTCTTTGAGGTATGAATTTGGTTCAAATTAAAGGCTTTGATTACGCAAAATGAGCAATGCAGCATAATAGCTTATGTCAGTTGCGAATGACAAAGTGGTGGAAGCCTTTGGTTGAACTCTTTGAGCGGTGCCATTCGGACATTTTTTCTACGTTATCAGCTGGCTTACGTAGAATAACCATGGGTAAAAGCTCAACCTTGGAAAGTATCCGAACAACTGCTGCAAAAAAAATAGCAACACACAACCTTACAGAACACTTCTTTTTGTGCAGTTCAAGACAAAGCGCACATACACAATGATGGCTATAACGTACTCAACGCATACATACCCAAAGGTGAGCAGTGCGTCACATTTGGCTTACCTAAGTTCAGGTTAGTTATGCTTGGTCAAGCTTCAAAGTCCCTCTATTTTTCAGCCAATTTGACTTTTTACGTTTACCGTTTAGTAAGTTACCCAACGCAGTATAACGAACAAACGCATGGTAACTAAGCAAAGAAAGTATGGATGTAACGAAAATATTTACCATCATTTTACTATAAATAGGCCAATCAACGTCGTATAAAAAATAGCTAACGAGCAGAACTATTGGCAAATGAATTATATATACCCAATATGCGCTGTCTGCTAAATAACGTAGCCAAGGTTGGTAGCCAAAAACCCAACGCTTAAAGAAGCCAAATAACGCAAAACTCCATAGCCACCCCCATAGGCCATAACAATACGCGACAATAAAATTATCAACTTGACTGCCTTGTTGATAAAGAAGGGGCTCTATTAGCACCAAGGTCGTCAGCATCATAAAGCAACCTAATAGCGTATATCGCCCCCAACATCGTTGAAAGTGATTCAGCCATATTCGCCTAAATTTATAAACCATCAGGCCAAAATAAAAATAGGGAACATAGTGTAATAACTGCAAAGTATTTGGCATCAACGCACCTTCAGCAGGGATCATTCCTCTTTCAAAGTGACTATCTATATATGCGATCAGGGCTGCATAAATAAGCAGCATAGCAGGATGACTAACCCAATATCGAAGCTTTTTGAACATCCCGCTGTTTGGCAGAGGTGACCAATAAAATAGGGGGATAAGTATTAGATGACATAGCAATAAATAGTATAAAAACCACAAATGACCTAAATTAAACGGATAATCTTTTGCTTTGGTAATCCAACTTCCATCTATTGCCACACCATGAGATTGCATAAGCTGCAAATACTCAATCTGAATAAAACCAAGTAGATATGAAATAATCGGCCCAAAAATCAGCAACGGAGCACCAATTCTTAACAAGCGCATCCTGATGGTTTCCACAACGCCTTTTCTACCTAATATCGCAGCCATAAAAAACCCCGATAAAATGAAAAACAACGGCATTCTAAAACTATGAATTGAAAAAACCAGCATATCTGCCCACTCACTCAAAGCGGGTTCTCTGAGTTTTTGTGGCGTATCAGAAGCCATTTGCAGCATAGCAACATGAATAACTACACCTAACCACATTATGTAGGCCCGTAAATTATCTAAATAATGAACACGGCTTCGCGCTGTTTTATTAATCATCCTAGATATCTCTTAAGTATTGTCTGCTAAAACATCACGCACAGTTTTACTGGCACATAGTTGTATAACCGCAATACTCGCGCCACTTAATGCAGCCAACAGAATACACAGCATGCTTAAAGCAATTGCGGCTTGATATCGATACTGCTCTATATCTAAAATATTATTAAACACAGCGATAGAAACGACTAAAATTATCGGTACAGCCATCACTAAACTAAACGCTTGTGAGTCAGTTACGTGCCCTACCCCTATTAGGTGTATATGACCAAGAATATGATCTAACCGCGCCATTTGCCCCACCTCTAACCACAACCAAAGAGCAACAAACGCAGCTGAGATATAAGTGCTTCCTATAAGTGAGCTGGTTTCGACATAACCATCTTCATCTGCCAGACCTAAATAGTATTTAACGAAAAATGTAAATAAGGTTGCAACTGCAATCAAACTCCAAGGAAGCAAATGAAAACGAATAATATGATCACTGCTTTGTGCTTCGTTATACGGCTTTTTGCGATGTCGAAATGCTTGTAAGACAGCCTGAGACAGCGGCACCGCCGCATTTATAATGAGCCAACTGGCAAAAATAAACGTGGCGATTATCATCGCCAAAAATAACAGCAATAAGTCAGTAAAGCTCTGCGCACTGGCACTGTAGCAAAGAGCAATAATAAAAGCGGTAACAAGCATAATTAGGAGTTTATACCAAGCCACATACTGCCAAGCAGACGTTGCTAACTTTTTATTTCCTGTATTAGCTATTTCTATATTACGCTTTTGCGCTTGTACCATCACCTGCGATGCTATTTTAGTAAGACCATTTACCGCAACCGTGCAGGCGCATGCAGGTACGAGAATTAAACACAGCAAATACCAAAATACTTGATAAGACTCAAAATATGGCTTAGTCAATATAAAAAGCAACGCTACAGCCGCCACTTCCAAAACACTTAGCATCAACACTCTTAGCAAATAACGCGGGTATTGCGCTTGCACTAATTCAATTAGTTGATTCACTCGTGTGCTCCTATTGACTCTGGCTTTTTCAATGCTAACTGTTGAATCTGACTGTTTAACCACAGCATCACGTCATCAACAAATTGCTCAGAAAAACCATCTTCTTCCCATAGTGACAGTTTGATTAGCCACCATAGCGAGGGAGATAAATGCCCAAATTCACTATTTTTTAATAATGTATGATTGGCATTTTTATATACTTTTAATTTCAATTGCGTCTCGTTGCTTGCAAAAATTTGCTGGTACTGAGTCACATTGTCAGCAACGTTTACATTGCTATCGTGATTACCAAATGCAACGAACAATGGTTGCTTAACGCTCTGTAAATCCTCAAACGCATCGGCACCAATATTTTTCTGCACAAACCCATAACGTTCGGGGCTCATTGCTGACTCAATTCCATCAGGATGCGCCGTGCTTAAAAGCTCAATATAGGCATTGTGATCGTCACCTTGTGAGATCAATTGAGAAACTTGGCGAGCTTGTGCTAATTGCTGGGTCTTTTCTCGCGTTGTAGCACCTTCTTTTTGTAACCGCGCTTGCGTTAAAAACGCACTTTGCTTTAACCAGTTAATCGGCGTTGATACAAATACAGCAAAAGACAACTGCGAAGAGTTTTTAAGCGCTTTGGGCATCACCCATCCAGCTTGAGAAAAACCGATTAAACCAATAGGTACACCTGCCAAGTGGGGAACCTCACGCAACTTAGCAACCGCTTGATGGATTTCATCTGCCCGGTTTTGCATATTTTGCTCAAGCCAGTTTCCGTCTGAGCCACCCACACCCGCTTTATCCCATGAATAGGAAGCGATTCCCTGCTTTGCTAAACGCTGCCAAAGTGGATAATAATACCCAAATGCACTGCGCCCCATTGCACCATCTCCATGAACAAAGATCATCAATGCCCGTGGGGATTGCGTATTCGTTGGTAATATCAAACTGCCTGATCGCACGGTGTTATTAACGTTAAAATCAAGATCTTCATTCTTGTATGGCGCACTATCTAGCATCAATATCAACACCAGAATCAACCCAGCCCCCCCTAAAAAAAGGCTCCACCTGCCATACATTTTTGAAGCAGGCCCATCAACATGTGTGACGTTATTTTCCTGTAACATAGGTGCTCCTTACCTAAAACCCTTTTGAACTTACCTTTTTTCTGGTTGGATATGGTATTAGCTGGTATTTATTACACTTGTGACACTAAAGTGCTCTTTCAAAACAACCATCTAAATATAAATATCACCGCAACGCTTCATCGTACTTAAAATATAAAATAATTCATAAGACAATTTAGATTAGATGGGCGCGCGTTAATTTTCTCTGCCCATCTAAATCTATATTTAGTTACTGCGAACAAACCTCTGCTGAGGCTTGTTTCTGTGATTGACTAAAAGCGAGTAAACAAGCGCCACCAACGCCTAGCAAAACAGCGTATATAATAATGACTGCGGCGATAGTTGTTAGCCAAAAACCACTACTCAGTACTGGTACAAAAAAACCTATTACAAAAAACAATAACCACGGTATAGACCCTGCGCCAAGTATCATTCCAACTAGATCAGAGTATGAAAATTTGCCGACTCCTGATAAAACCATTGGTTGGAGTTTCATGTCTGCTTTTATCGACTCTAAAACTGTGTGGCAACTCCAAAAGCCAACAAATGACACACTAATAAAGCTGTATACAGCGACACTAGACAAGCTCACTTCACCTGCGTCTGCAACATAGCCTATGTAGTACTTACTCATTAACAAACCAAAAACCAATGTTGTAAATACTAACCAAGGTAAAAAATGGTAAGTTATCAAAAAATCAATACTTTTTGGTTCATCCAACTGTTTTGGTGCACGAGCTTGTTGTAAAGTGCCGGCGACTAGTCGTATCGCATACCGCTCAAATAACATCGCACTGCCAATAAAAATGGCAATCCCCATTAAAATTCCAAGCACAACCATCACCACAATGCTCTTAGAACTCAAGTAATATAAAGTCGCACACCCTAATGCAGGCAGCACAGTCAACAAACCCGCAGCAACACTTAAACACTGCCATTGATGAAAGATTGGTTTATCACATAATGTCGATATAGGCACAGCACTCAATTCAGCTTCATGTGTCAATACTGCACGTCTTAGCTTACCCAAAGCGGATGCCGCTTCTGAAAATATGTACATCGGCAGCAAAATTAAGAAAAAGCCATACCAAAAAGTATTTAGTGTCTCAAAGAAGGGCGAGATCAATAGTATCACCGCAAATACAACCAGTACCTCTAATACGCAGGAAAACAACATATCCCACATTGCACTTTCGCGTTGCTTTTTATACCAATCAGTTACGTTATTCTCCATTGGTACTTCCTCCCCCATTAGTTAATTGGGTATGGTTTGTGACCCAGCTCAACACGTCATCAATAAATCCTTCCGTGAAGCCTTCGCTGCCAAGCCAATTCATTTTAACTCCAAACCATATGGAGTCTTTACTTATGCCTGAGAAGTAATTATTTTTAAACAAGGCATGATTGGCATCTTCATAGACTTTGTATTGATATGGCCCCAAAAGGGTATTTTGGTAAGTACTAATACTATTTTGAACATCAACAACAGCATCTGAATCGCCAAATAGTGCCAGTACAGGTTGTTTAACTTGCATCAGCGCGCTACTTGCATCGGCATGCATATTATTAATGACAAATTCATAACGCTCTTTAGTCATAGACTGTGAACCATAGCTTTGTGGTGCGTTTTGAGTAACGAACTGCTTGTATTGTGTATAAGGCACTTTTTGTTTTAAAAGTCCATCTAAAGCAGTGTTATAATCTAGGTTTTGGGTAAGCTCCTCGCCTTCCTGACCAACTGATTTCAAGCGCTGAACAGTTTGGTAATGGCCTTGTTGTTGCCAATTCACCGCGGTTGATACCATGATGGCATATTTAAGTCGCTCATCTTTTGCAAGCACTTGTGGTAACACCCAACCCGCTTGTGAAAAACCAATCACACCAATACGCTGACTATCTAGATTTGGCTGTTGCGCTACCCAATCAATAGCTGCACTTAGCTGCTGCGCGCGCTCAGTCATAGTTTGCCCAAGCCAGTGTCCATCAGACCCCCCCACACCTTGCTTATCCCAAGATAAAGAAGCTACGCCAGCATCAGCAAGCGTTTGCCATAAAGGTGCATAGTAACCATAACTACCACTGGATATTGGCCCATCACCATGAACAAAAATGAGTACGGGCAAAGGAGTGTGACTGTCTCCTTTAGGTAATACGAGCGAGCCATATAAGGCGCTACCTTCGTTATTAATTTCCACGGCTTTTCTGTCATAACCTGAAAGCCAAAATACAACCACAATTAGAGTAATCAATAGCCCTATTGCGCTTTTAATCATCGGATGCATTGATATATTCTCATCAGTTATTTAATTATCATAAACTTCTACGCCCAGCTTCCTTTCACGCTGCTTTAGTATAAATTTCCCCCATTTAAGGTCAATCAGAACATGGGCAATTTAACGCTTTCCTTACAAAGCCTTACTAACACGAGATCACTTACGCACTTTGTACTTCCTGTACTCCCACGTCGCTCACTTGGTCAAGTAAAGCGTAAAATTCATCACGTAGCAGCTGCTCAGCTTGCGGTGTTAAGCATTGATGAGACAAACGTATCCCAAAGCCATTAACCGCATGTTTTTCAATATAAAAATTTATTGCACTTTGTTCCCACTCGCTGTTATCTGGAGGTAGCGGAAAGTCTAATTCTCGGCATAAAGTTATTTGGCATGCATCATTATCAGTTGTTTGAGTTTGTTGAATTTCATTAGTTTGTTCATAAAATGATGGCAACATGTTAACGTTAATTGTTAATGCTTGATGCTGCGCACCATCTCGCATTATTTTCTTATCTTCTTCAATATCGCCAGCCGCTATTGCAGCAAAGTCAAACAGCGCTTGAGGATACAAGCCAGTTTGCTTAGTTAGGGTATGATATAGACCGCTTGCTTGTTTAAATAAGCTCAACCACCATGGTGTCTTATCTAGCTTTTGTTGTGCAACTATCGACAGCGGAATACTCCATGGCACATGCCTATATTGATAAACGGCCAAAGTAGTTTGCTTTACTTGTAAAAATAATTCATTTAAAGACTGCCCTTGTGCTATTTGCATGGGCACTGGCAACGAGGTCAACATAGCGCCATATAAATCACGCGCCCCCTCTATATCTCGGTTTTCCTGCACAGTTGTTAAACAAAGGTGTTGATTGCCCGTCACATGACTCATCACTTTGCCTATTAAAGCCAAAAATACCATCTGCTGGGTTAATTTATACGTTCCACACCAGCGCCCTATCAATCTCAATTGCGATTGGCTTAGAGGAATAAAAACGCCTCGTCGGCTACGGTCTCTGATATCTACAAGTGAGGAAGCAAGATAAGTTGGCTTGATAGATTCTAATTGCTTTGCCCAAAACTCATGCGCTTTAACACTTTGTGCCAATCTAGCTGCTTGCTCCTGCGCAACATAATCAGCTAACGCTAACTTGCTGGCTGTTCGCAATGGCAAACCTTGATTTGCTTTTTGGTATAGTGTTTTTAGCTCAATATCTAATTGATGCAGTGCCGCGCCATCCATTGCAAAATGAGGCGTTACTAACATCAACAAATGCTTTTGGGGAGCCAATTTGACCAAACAAGCTCTCAACAAAGGAGGCTTCACTAAATCAAAATTCGCCGCACAATAGCGTAAATATAATTCCCCCAAAGAGGTTGATTGAGCATCTAAGCACAAGTCACTCAAATCTTCATAAGGGAGATGAAAATATTCATAAGGACATACATATTGTATCGCACACCAATCATTGACCGACGTGCGCAAAATTTCATTATCTTGTAGGAGCGCGTTGATGACCCTCTCAACTAAATCAGGGCGCACTACCCCATCGAACTCATAAGGTAGAAAGTGATTCGCAGTTTCTTTAGTAAGCTGATAGATGTACCAAAAGCTTAGCTGTCCATTCGTTAGCGGTATCGCTTGTCTATTTTTATTAATACGAATATTCATGATACGACTCCTTCACTTGCAAGCGATGAGTGAGCTGCTACCAATTCACTGAGCTTTGCCACTGTTGGCCTTTCCAGCACATCTTTTAAAGATAACTGTGTAGAAAATTGCGCATTAAGCCGGTTAACAATCTTAAGTGCCAATAGTGAGTGCCCATGCAAACTAAAAAAGTCATCATGCAAACCTATCGGAGTGATATAAAAGTAACTTTGCCAAATCTGTGCAATACGCTTTTCAAGGCTCGTTGAGGGCGCTTCAAAAGGCGTATCTAGCTCTGGGCGAGGTATATATTGCGCATTATCGAGCAGTTTCGTTTGTTCAACAAACTGAGCTGATGAGGAACCCTTTAATAACAACTCATCAATGATGACCCGGTGTAATGGTTGCGCTAAAGATTTCAAACTCTGCAACACCTGCTCAGCATTTATCTCGTTACCCGCTAAAACAAAGCTCGAAAAAGTATGTTGCTTACTTTGTTGATGCCAAAACTCTGTGCTGCTCGTCAATGCTGCGGTGCAAGGGCCTTGTAATAGCACCAAAGCGCTCAAGAGTGAATTTTTCGATAACTGAGCAAGCAGCTTTGAGTAACCAGCTCTTTGCGTGACTTGCCCTAGTACATTTTCTGGCTGACTAAATGCGGGCTCTGTGGCTACCAAGTTAATGCATAAATCACTGTTTAATAATTGTCGCTGCTTGTGAAAAGACAGCTTTGACGTGTCCGTATGCCAAGAGCAGTTCACCCCTTCATCTAAGTAGTTTTTAAGCAAAGTGATAATTTGGCTATACACATTACCTTCCACATGCTTTTCAAGCCATTGCTCCCACTCTAACTGTATTGGAAAACCGACTGGCAATACCACATGTATATGTTTACATGTAACAGGTAAGGTTCGGGCTATCGCAACACCGTTGGGCTGTTCAATACCTATATAAACCACTTTGCGATAACTAGGCGCTGTTTTATCTGATGCTATAAAACGAGTATATGATGCTGCAAACAATTGTTTGCGTTTCACTTTAAATTGACTCGCGTCACTATGTATTGCTTGAGCAAACATAGCACTCGATATAACACCATTTTGAAAACGTTTAGCCACGCCTGTCTTGATATCATACTGTAAGGTTTTTGGCGCCATTGTGAGGCTAAGCTCTTGATATCGTTTAGATAAATAGTCAATGATGTAACTTGCTATTTGTATACATCCCTGTCTAGCTTTACTGCTGCTACCCACGTACAGTAGCATCCATTTAGCATTAGATAACGCAACATGGCTATCAAGTGCTTGCCAACTGGTTCGCAGCTCGCGGCTAATAGCAGCGTTTAACCAACCTGACGGCTCAGCACAAAACAAAGATAACCTTGCATCTACCCAAACCAGCATTTTTGGGCTCTGCTTTAACACATACTCTTGAATTTTATTAAAATGTTCAGCCTGTGTTAGATCCGCATAGAGGGTACGCCTGCCTGCTACTTTAAACTGCGGGGCATAATGTACATACCACACATTTTGCTCATTAGCGCTAAAACAGCGTTTTATTTCATTTGCCGCTTTACCTGATGGCATTAACAGCACGGTATGGCTTTGTAGTGCATCATGAGAAGCAACTTTAGACCAGCTTTGCTCTCGCCACTGAATGCTTTTCACTTGATTTAATGGTAGTTTGTAACGCGTTGTTGCGAACGCATAACCGGGTATTGAAGCAGGTGAAAAACGTTGCTCAAAGAAGCGCTCACTATCAATATTACTGCCGTTGCACCAAAGCTGTGCAATTAAGGCGTGTAAATCAGACGCTGGAGTTAGCTGAAAATATTCAGTTGTCGTCAGGTGATGATTATCACAAGCCTCACACAGTGCGTGCCAAAATGCCTCAAACTGCCAATGCTTCGCGGTAACTGGCTCATTTGAGTCATTGCACAGAAGCGTGTAGCGGCTTTGTGTTGATAAGGTTGCTACATCAGGGAGTTGCCGATTAATGAGTAATGCCAATGCTTGATTTGACGTTAACACCCCTGCCCACTGCGCAAGGGTAATGAACAATGGGCCTGAAGCATGTAATTGCTTAAACTCAACCCCCATTTGCGATAGTCGAGATAAAATACTCAACCACGCAGCGTGATTAAATAGTTTTCCTATATCGTTATTTTCTTCTGTTTTTACTCTAAGTTGATGCCATATTGAAGTTGACTTACACAGAAATTCACACTCAAATGATAACTCTGATAAGTGGTGCTTAAACTTGGCGTTTAATACCTCATCATTTTCAAACAAGCGTTCCCAAACAATTAAATCATTTTGCTCGAATGCACGAATACTAAACACCTGCTGTGTATCTACTTTTATGATATTTGCATCACTTAGAGCCTGAAGTGCATGTGTATCTTGTGATGAGCAAATACTTATTGCAAGGCGATAAGGCATCGCTTCTTTAGCGTTTAATAAGGTCCAACTTAGCTGTGGCAAATTGCAGTTGCGCTGCTTATTTAACCACTCTAATAACGTATCTCGATTACGTAAAACCGCTTGAGGGTCCTTCGCACTCATAAACAAGATATGATTATTTTTCTTAACTTGTGGTATTGGAACCGATTCAGCGCGCTGTAATAGCACATGACCATTTGTGCCACCTATACCAAAAATGTTTAAGCCCGCAATTAAAGGCTTTGCTTGTGACCAAGGGGTAACTTCTTTTTGTAAGTAAAACGGACTATTAGCTGAACTTAATTGTTCAAGTGGCTGTTCGCAATTGATAGTGGGTAGTAATTGACGATGATGTAGCATCAAACTCACTTTGACTAAGCTGGCTAGCCCAGAAGCAGCATCTAAATGCCCGATATTGCCCTTTACAGAGCCAAGTGCGCAAAACTGGTTAGCAGTGTTTTGACCATACACCTGCTGTAATGCTCTTAATTCCACTCCATCCCCAAGCTCCGTACCTGTGCCATGGGCTTCAACATAAGACACTTCATGAGCTTGAACATCTGCATTAACCATCGCCTGTATTGCCACTTCAGCTTGACCATTAACAGACGGTGCGGCATAGCCCAGTTTATCCCTACCATCATTATTAAGTGCGCTGCCCCTAATAACCGAATAAATTCTATCGCCATCTGCTAGTGCATCTTCATAGCGTTTGAGCACAATGGCTAAAGCGCCACTGCCTGGCACCATGCCTGTGGCATTATTCGCAAACGGACGGCACAAGCCATCGGGGCTCAGTGGACCACCGGGTGTCGCGGTGTACCCTTCATAATGCGGATAGCCAATGCGACTGGCCACCACCAAAGCGTGTTCACAATCACCACCATTAAGTGCTAAACATGCATAATGCAATAAAACAAATGAGGTCGAACAACCAGTCATTAGAGACAGTGCAGGACCATTTAAGCCAAGCTGATAGGCTAATTTACTGGCAAATAGCTCCTGCGAGTTATGATGGATAAGTTCGTCAACTTCTACTGAACTATCGAGTTTGTCTTTATGACTAATACCATGTGTTAAATAAGCACTGGTTGGCGCACCAGCATAAACACCTATATGAGCTTGGGTACGCTGGTTAATTACTCCTGCATCTTCAAGTGCATGCCAACTTATTTCCATACTTTGTCTAAGTTGAGGGTCCATCATGCATGCTTCGCGCGCCGCCACATCAAAAAAGCCAGCATCAAAGCCATGGACGTTATCTAACACACCACCCAAGTTAGCACTTTGATCAGGGTAACGTTGTTGTTGCATTTTCAGCACATCTTTACCTGCGAGGAGGTTTTCCCAATATTCATCGAGTGAACTTGCTCCTGGCACGCGAGCAGCCATACCAACAATTGCAACCTCTAAACCCGTTACCGTCTCCATGCTTATGCCCTTTTAGATTGTCTGTTTCTGAGCTTGAGCATTCTTGCTCGCGCATCTTGTTTGCTTTTCGACTTGTTGTTATCAGGCTGTGACTGTGTTTGATCGACACCGCTTATGAACTGACAAAAACGCTCAATTGAGGGGTAGTTAATCAAATCTAATGTCGTAATAGAACTCAACGCCAACGTACTCTGTTCACTTAAAGGACGCTGCTCAGGCAGCGCTTTGAGCTTGCTGAGTAAAGGTAAAAACAGTAACGAATGCCCCCCAGCATCAAAAAAGTTGTCTGTATCAGCAACCTGTGTGTTTAGCAGTGTTTGCCAAATTTCTCGTACCCCCTCACGCAATGATGATTCCACCTGCACTTCATTTTTACTTTGTATATCATCGCTTGCTTGCTCTAGAGCGACAGACTCAGCAGATAGCGACGACTCGCCCTGCAAAGCCTCGCCTAAACACTGTGCAATCGCAATCGAGCTATGTGTAAAGTCTTGATGCTGCGCTTGAGTATTCGCGGCCATTTGCGCAAATACCGCCATATATAACTCACCTAATGCAACCACTTGCTCTGAGGTGAGTAAATCATTGTCATAGTCCAGTTGTAATGACACATCATTGGCTTTTAATCCTGACGATAATGTCAAGTGTTGGAAGTGAACGGTTAATGCAAAGTTGGTTCCTTCATGCACTTGATCTGTTTGCAAATTCTTCTCAACGGTTAAGCCAAGTGCCGGACACAACGCTTCATAAACATGAAAGTCCATGTAGTTGAATAGTACATCTTCAAGCAGTGACGTTTCTCGGCCAACCAAACGCTGTACTTCTGATAATGGGAATCGACGATGTGGAATAAGATCACACTCTAGCGCAAAGGTATCTTTGATTAAAGCATGCCAAGAACCATCGATGAGCTGCTGCCTAAACGGTAATGTATTGATAAATAAACCATACTGCTTATCACCACCTTTACCTTCATAACGACCGTTGGTAGGGATCCCGGTTAAAATATCTCGCTGAGCCGTTACTAAACTCATGACTTTAATATGCCCTGCTAGCAGCACACTTTTAAGCGGTACATTGACTTGTTTCATCAAGTTTTTTAAGCCGTTATACACCTTGTCTTCAATACGAAGGTGCACCGCACGCAATTGTTTAGACTCACACATCGCATCGCTTTGTAAAGGCAACGCCAATGGCTCAAAATCGGCCAAATAGTTACGCCAAAACGCAATACTTTGTGGATTGTTAATGGTGGCCTGTTCCGTCGCTACAAAATCGGCATAACGCCAATTCAACTCAGGTAAAGCAGTGGCTGACCTACGCCCCATTTTTTCAGCGTATAGATTGAAAACATCAACAATTAAGGAGTGATAACTCCAACCATCAAAAATTGGATGGCATTCCGTCATGGTAAATTGGAAGCTATTATCGCTTCGGTGCTGGATAAAAAAGCGCAATAGCGTTGGCTGTGTTAAATCAAAAGGTGACGCTTTTTCTTGTTCAATCAGCGCCATAACTTGCGCTTCTTGCTCGGCTTCTGACAATGCTGATATATCGGAAAATACAACAGGTAGCACCGCATGAGCATGCACACATTGAATAGGTTGATAGGCATTATGTAAATCAAACCCCGTGCGTAATATTTCATGATGTGCAACCAGCGCTTGCACAGCCTCATTAAACAACGCTTCATTAAGTGCATGGTCCAAACGAATATGCGAAGTACCTGTACAGTGATAAATGTTAGATTCTGGCGCTAGCATCATGTGATAGAACATACCTGCCTGCATACCGCTTAGCGGATATGCATCAATCATATCATCATTTAGTAACGCCTTTTGTTGGTCACTTATCATGCTAAATGCGGGCACATTTTTCACCACGCCCATCGAATCTGCATCATTGTGATTTAGATAATTAGCCAGCGCTACCAGTGTTTGGGTTTTGAAAATCTGCTCTAAGGGTAAAGCTATCCCTTGTTGCTCTAATAGTTCATTGACTTGTACCGCTCGTAGTGAGTCGCCACCAAGCGCAAAGAAATTATCATTAACACTAATTTTGTCCACATTTAATACTTGCTGCCAAATTTTGGCAATGCCAACCTCTATTGCACTGCTCGGTGCGATAAACTCTTGTGCTAGCGTGCTTCTATCTACTTTAGGCGTTGGTAATGCTCTGCGGTCAATTTTTCCGTTGATGGTCAGTGGAAACGTATCTAAAGGCATAAAAATCGCGGGGATCATATATTCTGGCAATATGCTGGCTAACTGCTCTCTGAGCGCTTGCACTGATAATTGAGTTGCGACCACATAAGCGACTAGTTGCGCACCTTGCTGACCTTCCTCATGGCTGAGCACTAAAGCCTCTTCAATGTCAGTACAGCTTAATAAGGCGTTTTCAATCTCACCTAACTCAATTCTAAAGCCACGAATTTTAACTTGGTGATCCGCACGCCCTTGATAAATAAGATCTCCCTGATTATCCACTTTAACCAAATCACCAGAGCGATAGAGCGTAGTTTGTGTGCTGTTAAATGGATTTTCTAAAAAGCGTTCATTTGTCAGTGCTTCTCGATTATGGTATCCACCAGCCACACCAGCTCCTGATACAAAAAGCTCTCCGGTCATACCAATTGGCACAGGCTGTAGCCATGAGTCTAATACATACATAGACAAGTCAGGGATTGCTTCACCAATTGGGGCGGCTATGCGCCCTGTTAACAACTCAGCCGATAATTCTTGGTACGTCACATGTACTGTGGTTTCGGTAATACCATACATATTGATTAATTTTGGCTGTTGTTCAGAGTATTGCTCAAACCAGCGCGATACCGATGGAATATCTAACGCTTCGCCACCAAAAATAACATACCGTAATTGGTGCGGTTGTCCCACTGCAGCGAACTGCTTAAATGCTGATGGTGTCTGATTAAGCACGGTGATTTTGTATTGCTCAACCCACTTAGCAAACACATCAGGGGCACGGGTGACCTCTTTAGGGATCACTACGAGCTTTGCACCATATAGGAGTGCACCCCACATTTCCCAGACAGAAAAATCAAAGACACTAGAATGAAACAAGCTCCACACATCATGGCTGTTAAACTCAAACCAATGTTCGGTGGCGCTAAACAATCTTAATACATTGCTATGCGTTGTTATCACGCCTTTTGGTTTACCCGTAGAGCCAGACGTGTAAATCATATAGGCTTGATCTGAGGGCAAAATAGTACAGGCTAAATCGCTCATATCAGCCTGCGCGATTTGCTGGGCGTCAGTATCTAAACAAACTTTGGCAATGTCTCTGTGTGTAAATAGCCCAGCACTTTGCTGATTACAAATAACCACATCTACATCTGCATCATCTAAAATATAATCGAGTCGTTGCTGGCCTGCTGATGGGTCAATTGGCACATATGCCGCGCCCGCTTTTAACACAGCTAAAATAGCCACCATGGTATTAACGCTCGGTGATAAACAAATGGCTACTTTAGCGCCTTGTGTCAAGTGCGGTTGCACCATAAGTAAGTGGTGTGCAAGTTGATTAGCGCGCGCGTTTAATTGTTGGTAACTTAATGATTGATTGCCATCTGTGATTGCCTCATTCGTCGCAAACCGTGTCACTATTTGCTCAAACCCAGCACTGATGCTAGTAACTTGTGGCGTGTAATCATTAGCTTTGGCTGCAAACCTTGCCAGCTCAGTCGCTTTATCTTGCTCATTTAACAAAGGAAGCTGATACAAAGGCAATTCAGGCGCTGCAACAATCGCTGTCAATAACTGTGTATATGAGGCTGCAATTCGCTCAATGCTCTGCGTTTCAAATAATTCAGTGCTGTATTCTAGTGCCAAAGATACCGTATCAAGATTATCTTCTATCGACAAAGTCACGTCATATTTACTGGTGTCATTGTGAAGTTGATAACCACTGACGCCTAATTCAGATAGGCCATCATCACTGTGGCTATCATGTCGATAATACGCAAACATTAGCTGGAAAAAAGGAGAAGTATCTAAACTTCTTTCACCGTATATTTCACTCACCAACTTGGCAAACGGCAACTGTTGATGCTCCCAAGCATCTAATACCGTATTTTTAACCTGTGCTAAGTACTCGCTGAAGCTGTGCGTTAAATCACACTGTGTGCGATAAACCACAGTATTAACAAAGTAGCCAATAATTGGCTCAACTTCTGCCATATCACGCCCTGCTACTGGAGAGCCAACAATAATATCTTCTTGGCGCGTATAACGACTAATAAGCACTTTAAAAGCACTGAGATAAATATTAAATGCGCTGGTTTGTTGTTGCTGAGCCAATTCGTTTACTGCAACCGCCAGCTGCGCTGGTAACGAGAGCTCTAATTGCTTGCCTTGGAAGCTAGGCTGAGCTGGGCGTACTTTATCAGCAGGGAATGTACAAGGTGCAACATTAGCCAATTGTTCACGCCAAAATGCAAACTGTTGCTGGAAGTGTTCGTCATCTATTTGCTCGGCTTGCCACTCTGCAAAATCCCCGTATTGTAGTTCGAGTGTATCTAACTGGACAGCTTGCCCCTTGGCTAACTGCTGATAACTTTGCCATAACTGACGCTTGAAAATATCCGCCGACCAGCCATCCGTTATAATATGATGGAATACGAACAGCAACTTATCTTGTTGCGGCCCAACTAAGCGAATAATACGAAATAACGGTGCATTTGATAAACTAAACTTTTCTCTTGTTAAGCGACGCATCACATTTGCTTGTTCATCTACAGCACACTCAACTTCTTCGATCTGCCACTGCAATTGAGGTAAAATGATTTGCCTAACTTCACCTTGTTGAAACTTAAACACCGTACGCAAAGATTCTTGCTGCTCCACAATCAGTGATACTGCTTGGGTTACTAAATCATTACGAATTGATTTTTCTATACAAAACGCCTGACACACGTGGTTATGGCCGGTGCCTGAAAATAGTGTTTCACTGAGCCACATACCTTGCTGGGCCATTGAAACTGGAAAAGAAAGTTGTTCAGTCATTATGTTATCCTCATCAGAGCTGCTCTGAGCGCAAACTTGTTATTATCCTTGTTTCGTCGTTATTGACGCTTTCTTCGTGAACTTACCTGAATACCTGATGTGCTCACTTTTGGTGCTTTATCAATTGCACCTGCCAAAGCTGAAAGTGTTGGCATTCTCATAAATGCCGACAAAGGTACTTTGACTTTAAATTCTCTTTGTACACGAGCCAGTATTTGACTGGCTTTGAGCGAGTGACCACCAAGTTCAAAAAAGCTACAATGCTGCCCAACTTGCTGTACATGTAATTGTTCACGCCATATTGCCGCTAATTTTTTCTCGGTTTGAGTATTGGGGGGTAAAAACTCAGTGTTCGCTGGTGCTAAACAATCGAGTAAGGCTTTACGATTAACCTTGCCGTTGGCAGTGAGCGGCAATTGTTCAATGTGCTGCCATACATCTGGACGCATAAAATCAGGTAATGTTTTTGCCAGCTCAGTTTGTAAGTTGATTTGCAACGACGGCCAGTCAGTTATCGCCGGTTCTGGCACCACAAAAGCAATGATACGAGCCCGTGTATTGGCACTGCCCTCACTTTGATGTAATACCACCGCCACATGCGCGACACCTGCTAGGTTTAGAATATTATGTTCTATATCACTGAGTTCAACGCGGTGCCCTCTAACTTTAACTTGTTCATCAGTGCGACCTAGGTAGTGCAATCGTCCAAGGTAGTCAAAGCTTGCTCTATCGCCAGTTTTATAAAGTATTTCGTTTGCTTTAAAAGGGTGCGCTACAAATCGTTCACTCGTCAATTGTGGTTGGTTAATATAGCCTGCCGCTAACCCTTTCCCACCAATATACAACTCGCCTTGCGCACCAATTGGCAGCAAAGCTAAGTCTTCACCTAATACATAAAGTTGAGTATTTTGAATTGCTCGGCCAATAGCTACATCCGCCGATTGCTCTCCCTCTGGCACCACATAAGTACAGCACCCAACGGTGGCTTCCGTTGGCCCATATTCATTTACAATACGGACCTTGTTAGCTAACCAAGGTTGGCACGTTGCTTGGTGCAACGCTTCGCCGCCAACGACCAAAGTATGAATATTGGCTTTAAAGTCATTACCAAACTCTTGATAAATCAAATCTAAATGGGCTGGCGTTAATTTTGCCAAACAGAATTCACCTGTTTGAATGCCTTGAGCAAGTGCCATTAGCTGGGTTTGTTCATCAAATAGCACTACTTGCGCACCACTTGCTAAAGGCGCTAGCAAACTCGTTATTGTCGCATCAAAACTGATTGAGGTAGTCACGGGCACCTTGCCACCCGCAGGGTAATTATATTCACGTTGACAATGGCTAATATAATTGACCAATGCCTCATGGCTAACAGCCACACCTTTTGGTTGGCCCGTCGACCCCGAAGTATAGATCGCATAACAAGGGGATTGATGCGATAAATGTGGCCATACTTCGGGGCGCGGGAGCGGCTGTTGCACCAGCTCATCAACTTGATAAGCTGAAACATCAATACTGTGTGCCCAAGCAACGTTTGCTTCATTACTGAGTAACATCATTGCTTGGGCTTGTTTGAGCATATATTGCTTACGCTGGATGGGGTAATTTGGCTCTATCGGAATATAAGCCGCGCCAGCGCGCATAATCGCAATAATTGCTACCAATAAATCACTATGAGCGTAATAACAAACCCCCACATAATCACCACAACTTAACCCTTGCGCAAGCAAGGCACTGGCCAGTTGCTCACTGCGTTGTGCTAACTGCTGATACGTAAGCGCTTGGTTTGGTGCATAGACCGCGCATTGTTCTGGGTACTGTGCCACGGCACTGTCAAATAGCGCTAAGAAGTTTGCCATGGGTAATGATTGACTCTGCCCTTGCCACTCATTGAGCAACAATGTTTGCTGATATGCGGGTACGGTGTTAATACTTGCTAATGACTGACTTAATTGCGCACATGATAGCTGGTTTAATACGGTATCTAATTGCGCTACCAACCCTAACAGTTGCTCGCCCCCTTGCTCACTTGGGCTATGGTAGTTGAACTTAACTTTCAACCCTTGATGCTCACTTATCACCAAAGTAAGTGGCATTTCTGTTTTTTCAATCGCAAAATCGAATACAAAGTGGCTAGGGTGCGTTTCATGCGGATAATTTTCAAATACCACTAAAGAATCAAAAAGACGACTGTCAGAGGCAAGCCCAGCGACCACTTTAAGCTCCCCAAGATTAACTGCATGACTTTGCACCTGTCCCATTTGCAGCTGGATACCACTGAGCCAATCCCCCAGCGATGCTTGACCATCATAAGCAATCGGCAATGGTAGCGTTTCGATAAACAAACCAATCGATTGCTGTAACTGCCCCCGCTCAGGTTGGCGCCCGGCATGAGTTACACCATAACACACTCGTGATAACCCTTGCTGGCGCTGTAAAACAAGCGCCCAAGCACCTTGTAATACGGTATTGATAGACACATTCGCTGTGCGTGCTAACCTCTTTAAGGCATTTGTTGCAGGCTCATCAAGCTGTAAAAACTCGCTCATATAATGGCCTACTTCACCATCAGCTTGTTGCATCACCGATAGCGTATCTAATGGCAACTTGGTATGGGCAAAATCAGCTAACTGAGCTTGCCAAAAGGGCTCTACCACTCTCAACTCACGCTTTTGCGCTAATAAGTCATAGTTATTTTGTGGCAAGGGCTTATTATTTAATAAAGCGGTAAATTGTGCTAACAGTAAGCTCACGGACCAGCCATCCAAAATGCCATGATGGTGAACCAGCAGCATTTTTATTTGCTGTGCTTGCTCTATCCAATACACTCGGTGCAGCGGCGCTTGGCTAATCGTAAACCCTTGCGCTTTATCTGCTTCAAGCAACGCATTTAGCTGCTGCTCAGTGTGTATATCAACCGCCTGCCAAACAGCCTCAACCTGTGACTCTATCGCAACAATTGGCTCATCAGCATAACCTGAAATAAAACGCGCCCTGAGCATAGGGTGAGTATTAACTAACTGCTGCCAACACTGCTTGTAGAATGCTTGATCACTTACGGTGGCTTGTGGCAAATCAAAACACAGTTGCTCATGATAAAAATGCGCACTGTCGTGATGTAGACTATGAAACACCATCGCCTGTTGCATGCTGTTGGCTGGGAGCAAATGCTGCACGTTGGTATCATTTTGTAGCTGTTCAAATTGTGCAGCAGTTATTGCCACTTGCGGGTCACAAGCCGTTAAAAATGTATGACTTTGAGTATGTTGTAACAGCACCACCATCGCATTTAAATTTGACTCAAAACAATTAGCCAGCTCTTGGAGGCGCATCGCGCTGTCACCATGCACAGCATGCGACCAGTAGAGCTTAAGGCCATTTTCTGTCGCTTCAACATCTAGTGTTAATGCAAACCCTCGTTGATTTTTTGCACCCACCTGATGCGCAAGTAATAGTGCAGGGTCCAATCCAATAGCAAGCTCATCTGTATTTTGTGATGATTGTCCTAAAAAGTTAAGACATACATGCGCCTTTTCCAAACTGTTAATGTCTATGGCTCGGTCAACACTAGCAAGTTGCTGAGCAGACAATACTTGTTGCCTACTGGCATGGAGCGTGTCTAATAATCGACCGGAGGTTTGTACAAAGAGTGGATTAAAGTGTGTAAACCAACCAACCGTGCGGCTTACATTCACAGCGTCAACGGTGCGTCCATGGCTTTCTCCTGCAATCAATACTTGATCTATCGCAGCCCATTCACGAATAGCTTGCGCAAGTGCCGCGACCAACACAACTTGTTGGGTATTTTGTGCCAATGCACACTCATTTAACTGGGTATATAAGTCAACCTGCAAGGTCTGTGTTAATACCTTTGTGTTGCCAACCAGTAAAGCGCCTTTAAAATCATCGCTGTATAACGGCAAGCGAGACACTTTATTAAGTAAAAGTGACGATGGTTTAGCAATTTGATGAGTATCACACCATGCAGCCCAGTTTACATAACTACTTGTTGCGCTAGCTAACTCAGCAGGCTGTCCAGCTAAGTGCTGTTGATACGCTTGGTTTAAATCTTCAACAAGAATCTGCCAAGAAACATGGTCAACCGCACCATGGTGTATTACCCACAGTAAACGCGGTTGGTTATCAGCTAAGGTAAATAAGCGAGCTGCCCAAGGTCTTTGTGTAGCCAAATCTAAGCTCGATTGTAATGCACCTAACCAATCGTCAAACTCATTATCTGTCAGGTGAATGCTTTCACCTAAGGTAACGTCTGAGATCGGTGCGCCAATTGAGGCATGCCACATCTGCTGTGCCTGTTGTAATTTAAAACGCAACATTCCGTGGTGATTCACCACACTAAGCAGTGCGCTTTGTAATGCCTGTACATTGTAATTTTTTGGTAACGTCAAAATACGCGACTGATTAAGGTGATTTATTTGCGCAGCGTTATATTTAACGGCCCATTTCAAGATAGGTGTTAAGGCAAACTCTCCCTCATGTTGCGTATATTGTTGCTGCGTTTCGTTTACTACAACCGTTGCTAGTTGGGCGATAGTCTGATGGGTGAGCATCATTCTTGGGGTGATTTTAAGCCCTTGCTCTCGCGCCTTAAAAATGATTTGTAAACTAATGATTGAATCGCCACCTAAAGCAAAAAAGTTATCCTCAACAGCAATATCATCTTGCTTTAGCACCGCTTGCCAAATTGAGCGCAGAGTATCAATGACGGGGGAATTACTTTGTGCAACGTCATATGTTTGCACTTTTGGTTCAATGGCACACAGCGCATTTCGATCCACTTTACCATTATGCGTCAAAGGCATTGCTGATAACTCACACAATTGCGCAGGGATCATGTATTGAGGCATTGTTTTGCTCAAATGCTGACGCAATTGTTGTTGGCTTATAGGCTTAGCGCAAACATAATAAAGCGCCAATACCTTATTACCTTTGACATTGGTTTTTATCAATGCAATGGCATCGGTTACAGCCTCAATATCGAGCGTACAGGCTTCTATTTCTGACAATTCAATACGATAGCCGGCAAGTTTCACTTGATTGTCTTTACGCCCTAAGTAAACCAACTGCCCGCCATTGTTATACTTAACTAAATCACCACTTTGGTATATTTTTCGTTTCGCATCATAAGGATGCTGGATAAATTTCTCAGCGCTCATGTCAGGCAAATTCACATAACCATGAGCCAAACCAAAGCCCGCTATAAATAGCTCACCGACCACACCTTGAGGTACTTGATTGCCATCTTTATCAAGTACTAACAGCTCAGTTCCAGAAATTGCAGTACCAATTGGAACCGCTCCACTTTCTTTGCTATGTTGGGGTTCAAATCGATAAATACCACACCCTACCGTTGCTTCTGTTGGGCCATACTCGTTAAACACCTCCATTTTTGTATGCTGCCATGGCTCCAAAGCACCGTAGTGCAGTGCATCCCCACCGATGATCAGAGTTTCAACATTGCCTAAGGCATGTTTAGGTACATGTTGGCGTAATACATCTAAATGCGCGGGTGCTATTTTTACCGCACTGTAGCAACGTTCAGACCAAAGAGTACACAATGACTCCAATGGCGTTGATGGGTCGACAATGTACAATGGGCGTCCTGTTAACCATGGCAAAAATAAGCTTGTTACTGTCGCGTCAAAGCCAACTGAACTATGTAAGATCATACCCCCTTCAGTTTGCTCTGACAGGTATGTTGTTTGTGCAAATTGTAGATACTGGGCCAAGCCTGATAACCCAACTTGCACCCCTTTTGGTTTACCAGTAGAGCCTGAGGTGTAAATAATATATGCAGCCTGTGCATTAGTAGGGGCAGACTGCCAATCCATGCCATAGTGCTGCCAAGGTAGCAAGCTATTATCAACCACCGCCCGAGGTGTATGTTCATCGAACTGACACATTGACTCACATGACTTGTCGGTCAATATCATATCTGGCGACGCATCAGCGATAATATGCGCGATACGCTGCGTAGGATAGCTAGGGTCTACGGGGATATAGCACCACCGAGCTTTAATAGCCGCTATGATGCTTACTACCAACATCGGCGAATGCTGCTGCAATATTAAACAGCGCGGCTGTTTACCATGTATGGTTTCTTGTTCACGCAACCAATTGGCTATTTGATTACTATGTTGCTCTGCTTGTTCATAAGAAAGCTGTATATCACCTTGTGATAACGCTAATTTAGCCCCATGGCGCTTCGCTGCATGGCCTAAGGTTTCAGCTAGCCAAGTAGCAGGCATGGGGTGCTGGTCAATAAAGTCTGGGCGTTGATAAGCTTGCGCCGTAATAGGCACATCGGCCAACGCCACGTTTTGTGTATCAATTTGAGCTAAAGAAGTTAAAAATAGCTGCCATGCGGTTTGCAGTTGTTGCATCTGGTCGTCACTCACACGAGTGCTATCATATTCCCATTTACAATTGGCTGTACTTTCAAGACCTTGTGCCTCAACGAACAAAGTAAGTGGAAACTTTGCCTGTTGACTATCAAAAGCCAACTGTTGTAACTGCACATTAGGTAGCGATTGTTCATTTGACGTTTCTTTATATACAAACATCACCTCAGGGGTTTTACCTGCGCTCCAACCAACTGCATCAACCACGTCATCAAATGGCACTTGACCATGGCGAGTGGCATCTAAAAACCGTTTTCGAGTTTGATTGATTAAATGGTGAATGGTTTTTGTGCCATCACAATGCTGCCTTAATGCCAGCGTATTAAGCCTCAACCCTACATAGTCTTCTTGTGTCGATAGCCCTAAAACAGGCAATAACAAAGTAATATCTTGCTGTGCACCGCAATAGCGATATAAGAACGCATAAAACAAGCCAAACCAGCAGTTAAACTCTGAGCACTGAAGCGCTTTTGTTAAGCTGCGTAACCAACGCTGAGTCGACGCATCAATATGCTGTTGCACAATCGACACATCGGCCATGTTATCAACTTTATTGTTTATAGGCAGATTGAGCTGCGTTTGCGCATCGCGCAGTTGGTTTTGCCAAAAATCAATACTATTTTGCCATGCTGACGATGATCGGTTTTGCTGCTGCCATAATGCGTGTTTAATAATTTGATAATCGACCTCAATTTGTGTGCAGCTTGTTATTACATCGCTGTTTACATCACAAAGCTGCAAATACCTTTTGTGCCAATCATCACGAAAACGCGCCAGTGCTTCTTGGTCTAACATAATGTGATGACAGCCCAATATGACCGCATGATGCAACAGGTGATCGGTCACAAGTACCAGCGTAAGTGGTACGCCCGCCTCTAAATCCCAAACCTGTTGTTGCACTTTTTCAGTGTACTGCTGACAAAAATCATAAAATAAATCGGGCTGTGCTGCATAATCAACTTGCTGAAGCTGCAGCGGGCTATCAACGATGCGTTGCTGCAACCCTGAACTTGAATGCGTAAATTCACAACGTAATCCTGCATGTTCAAATAATGTTAATTCAAGCGCCTTATATAGCTTATCGGTTTGCAGCTCACCAGTAAGAAAATCACAAAACGCCAAGTTATAACTGGTGCTATCAATATCAAGTTGTTGTAAGTAATAAAGCCGCTGCTGCGCGGCACTCATTGGATACCATGTTTGCGCGACGATTTGATGCTCAACAACCTCAGCCTGCGCAGTGGTATTTTGTTGTACTTGAGTAATATACGCAGCTAACTCGCTAACAGTTGGGTATCTAAATAGCTCACTGACTCCTAAGTCCAAAGCAAACGCTTTACTTAACACTCGCATCATAGACACAGCCAATAACGAGTTACCGCCTAAGCTAAAAAAGTTATCTCGAAGTGCAATCCGTTCAACAGCTAAGAAGTCTTGCCACACCGTCGCTATTTGGCTGGCAATTTCATTATCCCCATCAAAGTCGACAGCCTGCTTATTAGTTGTTTGTGGCTCAGGTAACGCTTTAACATTAATCTTGTTATTTGGTAATCGAGGAAAATCAGCCATCGCAACAAAGCGGTCTATTTGCATGAAACTTGGCAAATGCTCCGCTAAATAAGCCCGTAACTGCACTTCATCTAAATCATGTTTTCCGACACTGACATAAGCGACAAGTAACGGCGTAGACTGCACCGTTTTAACGATGACTTTAGCATCAATTATTTGTGCATCTTGGCGTAAAACGGTTTCAATTTCGCTGGGTTCAATACGATAGCCTCGTACTTTGACTTGTTCGTCAATACGCCCTAAAAACTCTAATTGCCCATGTCGATTCAAACGCACCAAATCGCCTGTGCGATACATTTTTGCACCCTGATGAGCACTAAATGGGTCAGGCACAAACTTTTCTGCGGTTAATTCTGGTCGGTTTAAATATCCTTTAGCGACACCGATACCACCTACATAGAGCTCGCCTGGTAACCCCATAGGGCGCAATTGCTGCGCGCTGTCTAAAATCCATGTTTGTACATTAGGTAGTGGATGACCAATATGAACAAGCTCATCATCCCAGTGTAATTCAGCATTACTGGCGCTGACCGATGCTTCCGTTGGACCATAAGAGTTAACAAAACGTCGCCCTTTACCCCATAACCTCAACAAATCAATCGCACACGCTTCACCTGCAGTGATGATCACACTTAAATCTGGATAATCTTGATAGGGCAATGCAGCTAAAGAAGAAGCTGGTAATGTAACATGCGTGATCCGTTGCTCAATCAGCGTGTTTGCTAAATCTGGACCGGGCAAAATCGCCAGTTTATCAGCCATGACCAATACGCCACCCGAGCACAGCGTCATAACTATTTCCCATATCGAAGTATCAAAACTAAACGACGCAAATTGCAGCACTTTACTTCCCGGTTTCATATCCAGAAAGTCCACTTCCCCATATGCTAAGTTGCACACGCCAATGTGCGGCACCTCAACGCCCTTTGGTTTACCTGTAGAGCCTGAGGTATAAATAATGTAAGCAACATCTTGCCCAGTATGTTGTACATCTAACGCGACTTGATTAGTTCGTTTTTCCGATACACTGCGCTCAGTTTGAGTGCCGTACTGATAGATCTCGCCGTCTTCATTAAACACCAAGCAACGTACATTCATCGCCTGATATTGATCGACAACTTGCGCTTCACATAACAAAAACCGCATTTGCGTGTCTTCGATAATAAACTCGCGGCGCTGAGCTGGGTAATCTGGGTCTAATGGCACATACACTGCACCCAATTTTAAGATGGCATAAAACCCAACAACTAACTCAATAGAGCGTGAAATGCTCAAGCCAACTCGTGTGTCAGGGCGAACGCCCAACTGATATAACGCTTGTGCCCACTGCTGTGCACGCGCTTCAAGCTGCTGATAGTTGATTGTTTGTGATTGGTAGGTTACTGCGGTTAAATTAGGGGTTAATAGTACTTGTGCTGAGATCATGCCATCAATGGTATGAGTTTTAGGCATCTCTCCTGCCACACTTGCCATTGTTTTTAGCTTTTGGCACTGGGTATCACTTAACACACTCAGTTGTGATAAGGCCGCTGATGGCTGGGCCACAATATGCTCAAGCAGTTGACAAAAGTGACTGACTAACTGATTAGCTTGAAACTCATCAAATGCCACCGCGCCGTACTCAAAAATACCGCGCAATTGACTCTCATGCAGCCACATATCGGCACTTAAGCTATAACGCGCAATTTGACTGTCTATCCGCTCTAACCCATTACGGGTATACAACACTGGCAAGGTATTTTCGTGATAAGCAAATAAGCTTTGAAAAACTGGGTGAAAACCCAGTGTGCCCTGCAAATTTAAATCACTCACCATATTCGCAAATGGGTACCGGCCATGATGAATAGCTTGTTGAATATTGGCTGCAACTTGGCTTAGCAACTCGCTAAATGATTGCTGCATATCAAAATCAGTGACTATCGGCAGCGGGTTAATATTAAATTGTGCTTGCTGAGCCATCGCTAATTTAAATGGTAAACCGGTGATTACCTGTGACTGACCAGAATACTTGAACAAGAAAACCGTAAAGGCGCTAAACAACACACTATTTAGCGAAACTTGCTGTTGCTGAGCAAGTTGCTGTAATGCTGTTGTTAACTGCTCAGAGAGCTCAAAGCTGCGTAACCCACCACTAAATGGTGCGGTTTTATACTGCATACCAGTGAGATCAAGTTCTGTATTAACATCGCTTAATTGCTGTTGCCAATAAGTCTTGGCAACAGTTTCACTGGCTAACAATTGATGATTATCTTGTTGTTCTGGAGCTTCAATTAGCGGCGTCTGGTGATAAAACGCCAGTAAGTTCTCAAATAACAGAGTAAACCGGTCCGCATCAGCAAGTAAATGGTGTACGCATAATGCTAACTTCCAATGCGTTGGCCCTTGCAGCAACAAAACTTTTACCAACGGTCCCTGCGCTAAGTCAAATGGCACACGCGCCCACTCTTGCAATATATTATCAACCGACTCTTGTTGCTCAATCAGCCTATGGGTCAATACCGGTGAATTTCCTTGCTGCCAGCGCTGTGTATCTAAATCAACAGCTTGTGCCAGCTTATAGTGCGCCTCTAATTGGCAAAGCGCATTGTTCAGCTGTTCAACCTCTGCTTTACCCTCAAAAGTCATCACATAGGGCATATTATAAAGTGGTTGCTGGGCATAAAGTTGCTGTGTAAATACCAATCCTTTTTGCGCAAGTGTTAAAACATCAGGGTCGTACTGCTCATCATTTGGTATCTCTTGTGATACGTGTTCATATTGTTGATATAACGCTAATAAACGTGCAGCCGTTGGCTGACTTGCAAAATCAAAATAAGGTATTGAGACACCTGTTTTCTTTTTCACTTGAGCAAGTACACTGACCAACTGCAAGGATGAACCACCTAGCGCATACGCTGATGTAGAAGCACAAAACTGTACAGGGGCAAAGATAGCTAACCAAAGAGCCTTAATTGGTCCAGCAGCTAAGTGCTCTGGCTGCCACAATGTTGTCGAATCATTTAGCGACGCTTGCTCTAACACCTTAGCATCTGCAAGTGGTAGCTCCCCTTTTGACAACTTAAGCAGCTGCAAACGGTCTGCTTTGCCATTGGGCAACAGGGCAAAGTGAGCATGCTGATAAACCGTTGTTGGGATCATGTAAGCTGGTAACCGCTCACTCAACAAGTCATGTAAAGTATCTAGCTTAAGCTGTTGTGAACTAAGTAAATGGGCACATATCAAATGCGCACCTTGAGCGCTTTGATGGTAAGTCACAATGGCTTTTTCAACCGCGGGCAACTGCTCATAAGCCAGCTCTATTTCAGCAAGTTCAACTCGCTGTCCATTAATTTTAATTTGTTTATCTAAGCGACCCAAAATCACCAAGTCGCCTTGGCTGTTAAGCTCACCTTGATCGCCTGTTTCATATTGTGTGTACTGCTGATTATTCTTGGAAAATGCAATGGCCTGTAAACGCTTTGCACACCAATAACCTGAGGCGCTATATTGCGTCACAATAACCACTTCACCCCGGTTTTTAGGCGCAACAGAATGCGCATCATCAGATTGCTTTAAACTAAAACTACTGTCAGCTATGGGTAAACCTACAGGAATGGTGGCACCTAGTTTTTTTAGCTCTGATAATGGCAACTTAGGCACTTGATAACAAAAACGTGCCAAGGTGGTTTCAGTTGGGCCATATAAATTGTAAAGCTGCAATAACGGTGGTGCTACCTTATAAATATGCGCTGCCAACTCTGGACGCAGCTTTTCTCCTGCCAGCATTAACGCACGTACATGATTAAAACCATTAGCAATATTACGCTCTGGCTGTTGTAACCAAAGCTCAACAATAGCGGGGACTTGGTGTATCAGGCTCACCTGTGAGTGCGCTAAAAATTGCAGTGCTTCCTCTGGGTTGAGTAAAATATGTTGATTGGTAGGGATCACCAAGGTTGCACCACAGCATAGAGGTAGCAATACTTCGCGTAATACGGGGTCAAACCCAACCGACGTTAACATACTGCTTTTATCACTGGGTTTTACTTGCACAAAATCAGCTTGCCAACGAATAAAGTGTGCCAACGACTCGGTGCGACCTAAAATACCTTTAGGCTCTCCTGTTGAGCCAGAGGTGAAGTACAAATAACCTGACTTATGTGCATTACTGTCACTGCTATCACCAAAGGTAGACGTCTGAAGTATATTCTCATTGATAAATAGAGTATTCGCTGTATTAGGTAAAACAGCGGCAGTACTGTGTTCACACAAAATTACATCGGGTTGAGCTTGGCGTAAAATTAACTGTATTCTTTTGGAGGGCCATTTGGGGTCAATCGGAATAAAAATATGCCCAGCTCTTTGTGTCATTAACAAACAAACAACCCATAAAGGCGATTTATCTAGATATACGGCAACGCGCGCGGGCTGCTTAGCAACGGCCATCACACTTAAATGCTCACAAACCGACGTTTGTAAACTCTGTACGCTTTGAGACAATTGCTGGTATGAATAGCTCATCAAGCCATATTCAATAGCAATATTTGAGTTGTACTGCTTGGCAGCCAATGCGAAGTCATGCCATACATTCATTGTTCTAATTCCCTAAACTTTTCAAAGCGCTCAGCGCGGTTGCATCTATTTTTATTGGCATACAATGAACTAAAACAAAGCTATGTTTATTGCTCATTCAACCATTGTGATTCGAACCAGCTACTCAACTGCTTTTAATCACAGAGATATCAATTGTATAAAGCCCAAGATGCTCAAAATAAAAAATAAGCTAACAAACACCCCATTTAATGCCTTGTAAATGTTTAAAATTGTTAAAATCTTTAAAACAACAATTTACATAATAAAAAGCAATAAAAATCAAAGGTGTAGTTAAGTTTTGTTGCATTAAAAAAAACAAAACTAACCAATAAATGTATCCGAAAATAATATGACCAAAATCATAAACCACCAACAAACCTTTGATAAATAAAGAGTTTACCTTTATTGGGTATATATATCATATACTCAGCTGTTTAAAGAAACTACAGCTCCTTACAATCACTTACTGAATTGTATTTTCGCACTCAGTATCTTAGGCCCGGTAAATACAACAGGCACTCATTAACTAAGCTCAGGTTGTTACAGTACCTATATCGTTATTTGAGGCATATGCCTGTGTATTGCATTGAAACAGCACACAGATTTTTCGTTTAATAAGGAAGTCAGTGATGTGAATGAACAGCACTGAGCTGTTCAGCAATTACCTCTGTGAACACAGCTAAGATTTAACAAGGAAAATACGATGAAAATGCATTTATATACACTCACATTAACATCTGCATTGCTGCTAGGTGCGACTAATGCGGCACATGCTGAAGGTAACTTTGGCTTGGGTCTGGGCGCATTTAATGGCTCTACCGTATATAAAAATATTGATACTGAAGTTTATATACTGCCAGTTTTAATGTATGAAGGTGAAAACTTCAGCCTGTCTCCAACTAGAGCAGAGTATCATTTACAGTTTAATAGCAATATGTGGGTAAGTGCGATTGGCGCGCTTAGATTACAAGGGTATGAAGCTGAAGACAACGCCACATTCAAGGGTATGGACGACAGAGATATTGGTATTGATTTAGGTGCAAGTGTAAACTACTACTCAGAAGAAATTGGCTTTTTGTCAGTTGAATGGCTAACTGACGTAAGTGACGCATCTGAAGGAGATGAGGTTTCTGCAATTTGGGCATATCCTATCGAAGGTCAAGCGCTTACAATTACTCCTAGTGTGTTCTGGCGCTGGCAAAGTGAAGATTTAGTTGATTACTACTATGGCGTAACGAGTAAAGAAGCAACAGCAAGCCGTGCAGCTTATAAAGCTGACTCGGCATCCACTTTTGGTGCAGCACTTTCCCTTGACTACAAGCTAACTAAGAGCATTACACTATTTAGTGAAGTTAGCGCATTCTCACTTGATGACGAAATCAAAAATAGTCCACTCGTTGACGACGATAAAGACTACGGTTACGGCGCATCTATCGGTTTTGTGTATAGCTTTTAATATTGCAAATTCCGTGTTTGGAGAAAGCCTTTATCTTTAGGCTTTCCCCATCTCTGTACTCGCCATGAGCATTTAACTATATGCACTAAATCTCGATGTAATTGCATTTTCATCACGTTAATAAACGCTTCTTTTTACCTGTATTTAAAGCATACCTTAACCAAATTCTAACCCAAACTTTCTACCTCAACAGTTGCAAAAGCTATTTACAAAGGCTTACTGACCCGTATTTTTTAAATCCGTATTATGCTCACTTATAACACACATTTTACTCTTGAGTTTATCACATACAAGGAGCGACCATGTTGATTCGAGCAACCGCGTTTACACTCATGCTATCACCAGTAATGGCAGTGGCTAACCCAATCACAACATCTGAAGGCGTACTTGAAGTTGTTGTTAATTCCGCAAAAAATAACGATGGTGAGATACAAGTCGCACTGATGAATAAAGCCGCACAGTTTGACTCGAAAGAGCCGCCTGTGGCCGTCTGCAGACAAATCGTAGATAAGCAAAAAGCACTGTGCAAATTTGAAAAACTGCAACATGGTGAGTACGCTATTTTTGCCTACCATGATGAGAACAAAAACAAAGAATTAGATGAGAACTTCTTAGGTGCTCCCACAGAAAAGCTGGCTATCAGTGGTGTTGATTTAGCGCAAAATCAATCACCGACCTTTGTACAAAGTAAATTCAAGTTTAATAGCCAATTGGCACAAGTATTTATCAACTTACAGTAGTATTGTTTGGAGCTTGCTATGAAGCGTGTATTTTCAAGTTTACGAGTAAGGCAAGCGATTGCCACGACAGTCGCGTTGTTTTTTTTATTAGTGGTGTTAGATGAGCTAGAAAAAGCAGAGCAAGCTAACATCAAAAGACCGACTACAAATAATGCAGGGCCGAGCCTACATGTCGCTTCGGTGGTTAACATTGAGCCAGTAACACAACTTCCCAGTTTAATGCGCTTAGGTTATGTTGAACCACTTAAAATGACTGAAATAACCAGCGATGTATCAGGGCGTATCATCTCTGTAACAGATGCTTTTCGTAAGGGTCAATTGTTAGACAAAAGTAGTGCGCTATTACATGTTGACCCACTACCTTATCGAGTCGCACTTGCCAACGCCCAATCACAGTGGGCGCAAGCAAAAACAGAGCTTAAAAATGCGCAAACTCAATACGACGCCAAAAGCTTGGTTGTTAAATCAGCGCAAAGTCAACTTAAGCTAGCAGAGCTACAAGTTGAACAAGCAAAAGTGGATTTAAACCGTACCGTCATAGCACTACCTTTTGATGGCGAGCTGGTACAAATAAAAGCGAACTTGGGCGAGTATGTAGGACCTGGCAGTTCAGTCGCATCAGCGTTACCCAAAGCAAAACGTGAAATTCGGGTGCCGATAAATATTGAAGAATTTGACGAACTAGATACGCCACTCCTTAATAAGCAACTCACCGTTTACAGTTTAAATAAGCTAAAAACTTGGCAAGGTAAAGTCACGGGTGTAAGTCACTTTAGCGAAAACCAGCAACGCACCTTATATGTGAGTATTGATAGCGAACATAGCAGTCTGCCGATGTTTGGCGAAAATGTGTACGTTCAGCTTCCTCATAAAAACTGGCAAAATACTTATTCAGTTCCAGAGTCAGCACTGACAGAAAAATATGAAATTTGGCTACTTGATGAACATAACAAAACATATCGCCACAAATTAAACGAATTTACTATGAATAACGGTATGGTGTACTTTCCAATGCCAAACCCCCAGTTTAAACGTGTGGTTGAGTTTCCAAGAGGCTACTTAAGTCAAGGGATGGAACTGGCGGTAAAGTCACCAATGACCACTAAGGAGGCGTTATGATCCAGTGGTTTATACGCCATCCCATTGCCTCAAATTTATTAATGATGTTTTTGTTGTTGGGGGGATTGCTAAGCGCCAATAATATGCGTAAAGAAATTGTGCCTAAGTTACCGTCCAATCAGCTTGTTATATCAACTTATTACGAAGGTAAAACTGCAGAGCAAGTTGACCGAGAAATCGGCCAAAAAATTGACCGAGCCCTTGAAGGGATCAGTGGCATAAAGTCGATTAACAGTATTGCCGGGCAAAATAGCCTCACTGTTACCATAGTTAAGCTACTTGACTACGACATGAACCGATTAATGGCAGATGTTAAATCGAGTATAGACAGCATTTATGATTGGCCATTACTTGCCGAGCGACCGCAAATAATACAAGAAACCTTAGTATTTGATGCATTACTGGTACAACTGCATGGCGATACTGACCCAGATAGCTTGATTAAAGTCGGTGAGACCGTTAAGCAAAAATTATTAAGCTACCCTGCTATTCAAAAAATTGAAGAATACGGTGCCCATTCTTATGCCGTGTATATCCAAGTTGACCCCTACAAAATGCGTCAATATGGGCTCAGCTTTGATGATATTTCTACTGCCATAAACCGCCAATCGGTACGTGCCAAAAGTGGTGTACTTAAAACCCCCAATGGTAAATACCTACTGTACTCTGACCATGTTGCAGAAACAGAAAAAATGCTTTCAAGCTTAGTGGTGACAGTTACAGAGCAAGGCCATATTATTTATTTGTCAGACATTGCTGACATTAAAGACGACATCACTGAACATGACTCAAATGTGACATTTAATAACCAAGCGACCATGGGCTTTGCGGTTAAAATGTCAGCCACCAGCGATGTGTTAGAAATTTCAGAACAAACTGAGCTTGCAGTTAAGGAGATTAAAGCCACCTTGCCTAATAACTTAGATATTACAGTGTGGTTTAACGCTGCACACTATGTGCAAGAACGCTTGGATCTACTGCAAACAAATGCAATACAAGGTTTTTTACTCGTTTTTATTATCTTAACGCTGTTTTTAAATATGCGTTTAGCGTTTTGGGTTGCCATGGGCTTGCCAGTGGCGATTGCTGGCACATTTATTGTTTTAGGTGAGCTGGGTTTTCAGTACACCATTAACGAAGTAACCACTTTTGGCTTTATCCTTGTATTGGGGATTTTGGTCGATGATGCAGTTGTGGTTGGCGAGAGTATTTACAGCTATAAAGAAAAACATGGTACTTCTATAGAGTCCACAATTAAAGGCACAGAGCGCGTTGCGATACCGACGATTTTTGGGGTATTAACTACCGTTGCTGCCCTGCTGCCAATGACTCGATTTCCATCAGAAACGGGCCGTTTGTTCGCAGGCTTTGCGTGGGTTGTGATCGTTGCTTTGCTCTTTTCGTTAATTGAATCGAAGCTTATTCTGCCTGCACATTTACGGTCACTAAAATTTGATAATGAAGCAAACTCATTCACCAGAAAACTAACGGTTTACCCGCGTAAATTACTAGACTTATTAGCACATAAAATTTACCGCCCCGTGTTAGACGCCTGCTTAAGGTATCGCTATGTATGTTTATTTGGCTTTCTTAGCATGGTTTTCGGTATTTTAGGTAGCTTGCAAAATGGCACCATTCGCAGCGTGATGTTTCCAGATGTACCCAGTGATTTGATCATACTTGAACTTAATCTTGAACAAAACGTGCCAGTGTCGTTACTGCAAAAAGCAGAAGCACAAGTTAAGGCGGTAAGAGCCAATATCAATGAGCAATATAAACAAACGCATGCACTTGATGGGGATATTATTGAAAAAGCCATGACAGTAACCTTCGAGCAAGGCAACATTGTGGTGTTTGCAGAGCCAATAAGACGTGACCTACGTACCGAGATCAACCTTAGAAAGGTCGCTAATCAATGGCGCAAAGCGCTACTTGATATAGAAGCGCTACAAAGTGTTGAAGTCACCGTATCTTTAGAAGGCACAAGCGCAGGGACTTATATTCGACTCAACCACCCAGATATCAATAAACTGAACGAAATTAGTGAGTTCACAAAGCAGTGGTTAACCCGCCAAGAGGGCGTTAATAACGTACTAGAAGAAAACCTCTCAGCGATGCCGCAACTGGCCTTTACTTTAAAACCTGAGGCACAATTGTTTGGTATTACTCATCGTATGCTTTCAGAGCAATTGGCAACTGCTTATGGTGGCTTAGAGCTTGACCGTTTTTATCGCGACGAACATCGAGTAAAGTTGTATTTGACCTTCCACCAACAAATGCGAGACTCGCGCTCAGACCTTAACTCGCTATACATTTATAATGATAAAGGGCAACCGATTCCCCTCTCGGCAGTAGCTGATGTAGAAACAACCACGGTCAATAATACCCTCACCCGCTTTAATGGTGAGCTAACTCGCTCGTTAAAAATTGATGTTGATAAAAGCGTTATATCACCCGAGCAGCTCTATACGCAGCTGGAAAGAATATATAATAGAAGCGTAAAGTCGCAATACCCAAATGCTGGGCTTAAACGCGCAGGCGAGCTTGAGCAAACCGTTGAGTCAACCAAGGGCTTAGGTGTGGCATTTACCGTAGCTATTGCACTTATTTATGTGCTTTTAGCCATCCCGTTAAAACGCTATGGTCAACCTTTACTGATTGTGTTCTCTGTGCCATTTGGTTTAGTAGGGGCAGTACTTGGGCATGTTTGGTTAGGCCTGAGTGTAAGCCTTTATTCATGGCTGGGTATGTTAACGCTCTCAGGTGTTGTGGTGAACGACAGCCTATTGATTGTGAATCGCTATAACCAGCTTTGTCATGAATTAGAGAGTAAAGTAGACGCCGTACGACAAGCCTGTTTAGACCGCTTTAGAGCGATTTTTTTAACCACAATCACCACCTTTGCAGGGCTTTTACCACTTTTGAATGAAACCTCTGAGCAAGCACAGTACTTGATCCCCGCGGCGGTGTCGTTGGCTTATGGCTTATTATTTGCAACCTTAATTTGTTTAATACTAATGCCCACGTTATTAATTATTTCATCAGATATTAAAGCGTTTGTTACCATGAGAGAGTTCACAATGGCAAAAGCGCATCAAACTCAAAAAGCTAAGGCGTTATAAGTATTAATGCAGGGTTACATAGTGTAACCCTGCATTTGAATATTTAGGCAATACTGCCTAGCTTGCTATCAGCAGACCTTTCAGTACAGGCAGAGACATATTTTCGGTTAACTTAGCTTTTGTGCATATCATCAACGCTTTTGCTCATCATTTTTAAAATAAACTGAGGGAAAAAGCGGCTCATAAACTTCAGTTGATTTGACTGGCCTGGTCTAATTTCATCTTTATTTTTGTTCAAGCCACTGATTAAATCTGCAACCAGTTCAGTAACTGACATGGCGGTACTGCCTTGCATATCTTCGGCACTAAAACCATCTAGCAGCTCTGTTTTTGTGCCCGGAGGTGCTAATTCAAATACTTTAATATCGGTATTTCTCAGTTGCTCACGAAGCGATAAAGTATAAAAGTGCAGCGCTGACTTTGTGGCACTATAAATAGGAGAAACCGGCATAGGCACAAAAGCAAGGGCTGACGAAACATTAACAATGGCTGCATTTGAATTTTGCTTTAATAATGGTAAAAATTTATCGACCATCCAAATTGGCCCTTTCACGTTTATATCAATTTCTTTCACTAAATTTTGCGCACTGTGCGAGTGACTTTGTAAATTCACTTTAAGCATCATGCCAGCATTATTGATTAACATGTTAAGCTTTGGGTGATTTTTCGACACTTCGTCATATAAGATTTGAATATCATCGGGGTTACTCACATCACTTTTTATCGTATGTACCCCGTCTAATTGCGCTTGTGCCTGTTGTAGTTTTTGTTCATTTCGCCCAGTTATAATAACGGTATTACCTAGCTCTAAAAAAGCCCTCGCCATTTCAAGACCAATGCCGCTTGTGCCACCTGTTATTAAAATCGTATTTTCGCTTAACTTCATTGGTAGTTATCTCTAAATGGTTAAATTTATCACCAAAGCATATACCACATTGGTATTTATGCGACATGCATGTTGATGTAGCAAGTCACAATATAATATCAATCGTATTTAACAAAGATGTGTCGGTATTTAGGCGCTACTTCTGCGCTCAGGGCTCTGAGTGTTTTGCAAAATACCCCACCGTTTGTCTTATGGGATAGATTGAAAGCGCAGCAATAGCGATAATGTTACAAGCCCAACCGCCAATACGATAAACTATGCCCAATTCATGGTAATTAAAATAACCTCTGGCAATTAATTCCATAAATAACAGCAATGAATATATAAACTTCGCATACATACAAATACGCGCTGTTCTTGAGAATAAACACCCAAGCAGGCGATGTACCGTATATAAGGCAGCTAAAAAAGCAAATTTTTGCGCAATCATTCCCATATAAAATATTTGGATCAGTTCAACACGTGCCAATTCAAGTGAAAGCAGGTATTGTTCGACTTCACTGCTGACTATATGGAATAATAAAAAAAGTACCGCAGCCATAAAGCAAGAGTGCATTTCGTGTAGTTGCAGTGAGTTAAGAGTGTGGTGGCGAGCAAAAAATAAAGACCAACGATGCTTGGGAAATTGCGTTACTAAAAACCACAATACAATCAGCAATTCATAACCTTTAAAAATCCATCCTAGCTGATATAAAAAATCATTTAGGCTCATTTATACAATACCCTTAGCATCAACACACCCTAACTTTAAAATTGCTCTTTTTGGGTATTAAAATAACCCAAAGTTTGCCTGATGGGGTAAATAGAAAGCGCGGAAATAGCGATAATGTTACATGCCCAGCCGCCGATCACATACACTATGCTTAATTCGTGGTAATCAAAATAGCCACGGGCGATTAATTGCATGAATAACAAAGCCATATGAACAATAGATGTATATAAACAAATACGTGTCGCTTTTGAAAATAAGCAACCTTTTATACGATGCACACAAACAAGCATAAGTTGAAATAAAAAGAAACTCATCATAGATACCAAATAAAACAACCTTATTTTATCACCTAGTTTCGGTATCATATTAAGAATAAATTGATCTAGCTCACTTGCAAAAACATGTACAGTAAAAAAACAGACCGCGGCCATAAAGCAAGAGTGCATTTCGTGTAGTTGCAGTGAATTAAGAGATTGGTGGCGGGCAAAAAATAAAGACCAGCGATGCTTGGGAAATTGCGTTACTACAAACCACAATATAATCAACAATTCATACCCTTTAAAAAATCCATCCTAGCTGATATAAAAAATCATTGAAGCTCATTAATAAACATCCACTTTCTTAGTTCACTCAACTCGAGTAAGTAAAATTAACATAGATTAAGCCTCTCTTTGCGTTTGAAAATAAGCCAATGTTTGCCTGATTGGGTAAATTGAAAGCGCTGCAATAGCGATAATGTTACAAGCCCAACCGCCAATACGATATACCATCCCTAGTTCATGGTAATTAAAATAACCTCGTGCGATTAATTGCATGAATGAAAGTGCTGAAGATAAGAAAATCATATACATACAAATACGTGCAGTTTTTGAAAAAAGGCACCCTCTTAGTCGGTGAAAAACATACATTGTCAGTAGACATATAAAAAAATGTGCTATCACGCCTGTATAAAATACCTTTATTCGATTAATCTGTTTAAACTCTAATGAAAGCAAGTATTGCTCAACCTCCCCACCAAAAGTATGAAACAGCATAAATACCACTGCACTCATAAAGCAAGAGTGCATTTCATGTAATTGCAGTGAATTAAGAGATTGGTGTCGGGAAAAAAATAAAGACCAACGATGCTTGGGAAATTGCGTTACTAAAAACCATAATACAATCAGCAATTCATACCCTTTAAAAACCCACCCTAGCTGATATAAAAAGTCGTTTAGGCTCATTTATACAAAGTCCATATTATTAATCCATCTACACATAAACCATTATTTAAAGACCAAAAGTGAACAAACCTGTTTATGCACAACTTTGATGGCCCATAAGATCGAATCGTGCAACGTGATAGCCACTACGCTTAATCGAACTACAAAAAAATGACAATCTAGAGATTGCCATTTTAGCATGAATGAAATTTTATATGTTTTAACTTGTTACTTAAGAAGCCGCAGCCCGTTTTTGTTTAAAGTAACCTTTAATTGAGCGAACAGGGTAAGTTGCTAGTGCTGCAATAGCAATAAGAGAGCACAACCATGCTCCAACCCTATATATAGGAGTAAGTTCATGATAATCATAATAACCACGCGATATTAACTCCATACCAAGCAACATTATAAAAACTATTTTTGTGTAGGTACAAATACGCGCTGTTGAAGAAAAAGTACAACCTCTAATCAAATGTAAGCAAAACAACATCAACACAAATGAAAAATGAACCACAGCAATGCTGGTATAAAAAAGCTTAATGTGCTCTACCCTCTCCATCTCCAGCGATAGTAAGAACTGCTCAAGTTCAGAGCTTATAAGGTGGAAAACAAGAAAACAAAATGCAGTTAAAAAACACGAATAGAGTTCGTGATGCTGAGTTGAAGCTAGATCTTTTTTAATTCCAAAAAAAAGCTTCCATTTCATTTTTGAAAACTTTTTTAACCAAAATAAAACTATTAAAAACTCAACAGCCTTTAATCCCCAACCTAGATTATATAAAAGTTCATTCATGCTGATCCTTAATTTTGCTTTTGTTTAGCTATTGCAGGTTATATAAGGCATAGACCAATAAGCTCTCTGTACTTGTGGAGGAGATCCACCATCTTGTCCACCAGCAACCAATTTAGCGCGCTCTGTCGACAACTTTTTTAACTTCTTTGATTTAATTTTTAGCTTCATTGAGGTTTTCATTATCCAAGTCCTTACTTTCAGGCATACATCCCTCACCTCATTGCGACAATGTTAACCGAGTGTACACAACTTAGCAACATCAATTTAGGTGCAATTTTAACGCAAAGGTTTGGTTTGTATGAAATTATTAATATTCTCATTCCTGATACAGCATAAAAGCCGCATATCAGTACTCTTATGTTACTGATTAAGCGTGAATTCAACAAATAATTTAGTTACAGTGCGTTATTGATATAATGAATTTATGAGCTTTTATTGTGTTCATCTGACCAATAAGATAGGCTGGCTTGAGTTGTGAGTATTTTATTATTCACCTCTAAACACTTCACGCCATGGTGCAATAACAACAATACGCTACACTACAGTAGAAGTAGTTAACGCGCTGTATGATTAGCTTGTTGTCTTAGGTCATTGTCATGAAATTAAAACACGTACTTACGCTGTCTTTTATCTTTTTGTCTGTACTGCCTTTATTTTTAGCCCTGCAATACCTTAATGAATACACTGCAAAACAACATCGAACCCAAGTTGAAGAAAAGCTTGAAGCTTTATCCTTCATTGCCGAAAAGCGAATTGAAGCAGTTATTGCACGTGTTATTGATAGCAATGCACTCATTGCCAGTCGCACCCAAATGCGACTTAGTTTGGTTAAATGGTTAGAGCTGCGCGATAAACTTGCTTTGCAAAAGGTAACTCAAATAATCAAAGATGCTAAAGGGGGCATGACCCGCCTGCACAACATTAGCATCTATGATACGCAGGGTAATTTAGTGACCTCTACACTTAACCAAAGCTTGTCTACTACATTAGCGCTCCCTATAAAAAAAGCCCTCCCCTTAGTGAAACTCAATCATGCTGATGAACAGTTATTTGTTGCCAGTTTAAACAGGCTAATGCTAGATAATCATGTTATTGGTTATATTGAAACGCAGTTTTATGCAGATTTTGTGATAGAACTTATCCAAGAACGTACGGGATTGGGAAAAAGTGGTGAATGGCTATTCGCTGTACGCAACCAAGATGGCGATGCATTATTTGCAGTGCCACTAAAATACGACTCACAAGCCGCATTTAAACGTACTGTGAGTAAAAGTAACGTGCAAACCCCTATCACACAAGCATTAATGGGTAACGAAGTTATTATGGCCCATGCACCTGATTACACAGGCCAAGCAGTTTTAGCATCAACACGCTATTTACCATCCCTTGATTGGGGGATTGTTGTTAAAATGAATGAAGCTGAAATCAGTGAATCGATTAAAAAAACAAGTATTGTTATATACTTGTTAGAAGGTATTATTTTAGTTTTAGCGATTGCCATTGGCGTGAGTATCTCGGTCTATATTTCTAATCCAATAGAAAAACTCATCTCCCACACTAACAAAGTCGCCAAAGGTAACTTTGACCCCTACACCAACGTGAGTGGGTTGCAAGAGGTCAAAGAGCTCAGCAAGCACTTTAATTATATGATTAGCGCATTAAAAGACTTAAACGACAATCTTAATCAAAAAGTTCTAGCGCGCACGCAAGCGCTTAATAACGCCAACCAAAAACTCAAAGAGCTCAGTATTAAAGACCCTTTAACGGGCTTATTTAACCGACGCCACCTACACGATGTACTTAGTCATGAGTTAAACCGCTCCACGCGATATAAAAGCCCATTAACACTATGTATTATGGATATTGATCATTTTAAAACCGTCAATGATACTTGGGGTCATGATAAAGGTGATGAGGTATTAATCAAAATGGCTAAGTACTTACAAACTACCCTTCGAGACTGCGACACCGTAGCCCGTATCGGAGGAGAAGAGTTTTGTATCATACTGCCATCTACGCGTGTGAGCGCATCAGTGGGGTTATTAGAGCGTATTAGGCAAGATATTTCAGATATTAATTTTGATACGTGCCTCGAGCAATTTACAGTTACCGCCAGCTTTGGCGTAACCCTTTGCGCTGGAAGTAAAAATAATATAGATAACATCCTCAAACAAGCTGATTTAGCCTTGTACAAGGCTAAGTCAAAAGGCAGAAATCGGGTTGAAGTGTACTCACAAAGCGACGATAACAATAGTGTAAACAGTTAACTTTGCAGCTTTGGGTAAACGAGTTACCCAATTAAAGCTATTTTATTCACTCTAGCGAGCTAAATGACTCATGTAGAATTATTACTCAGTCATTTATCTAATGCTATTGGTATTATTGCAAGAGAAAACCACCTTGATACAGAAAAATACCCTTATTAGCATATAAGCGATGTTAGCTTAAAAAGTACTGCCTATATCAACACCCTCATCTATATAGTTAAATTACTTAACCTCAACACGCTGTGAGCGCATTACTACTTCGTCATTTAATTCAATACCAATACCCGGCGCTTCAGATACTTTAAACACACCGTTTTTAGGTTGTGGGTCTTGGATACACAATTCGCGGTTCCACTTTTTAATGGCATAGGTGTGGTGCTCATGAATTAAAAAGTTAGGAATGGCGGTTTCTAAGTGAAGCGATGCTGCTGTAGCAACGGGACCGCCACAAACGTGGGCTTGAATACGCACATCAAAAATATCAGCATAGTCACACACTTTTTTAGCTTCGGTAAAACCACCACACAGGCCAATGTCTGGTTGTAGCACATCAATACTTTGATCTTCTAAATAAGGGCGAACCCCCCAGCGGTTATACAAACGCTCGCCACCGGCAATGGGCACGGCAACTTTATCAGCCACCTTGGCATGTAACGAGTGATTTAGATAATTCACTGGCTCTTCATAATACATGCAATCAAATTCTTCGGCTATTTCGCCAATTTGAATGGCTGAAGTGGCACCGGGTAAGCTGTGGCATTCAAAAATAATATCCACTTCATCACCCACCGCTTCACGAATGGCTTGCATACGCGCGCGATATAGTTTCATCTCAGCACGAGAGATAATTTTAGTGCGGTCATAATAGGTATTGCCGTCTTTATCATACTGAATCGGGTCTACTTTTACCGCGTCATAACCTTCGGCAATCGCCTTAAGTGCAGCCTCTGCGTATTCCTGCGGTTGTACTAAGGCTTTAAACTCGCTGTCCCAATCAAATTGTAATTGCGATGCATAAGTACGTAGTTCAGGGTTAACCTTACCGCCAAGCAATTGATAAACCGGTAAGTTAAGCGCTTTGCCTTTAATATCCCAAAGCGCAGTATCTATGGCACTCATGGCTGCATACACCACAGGCCCCCCGCCTAAGCCCCAAAAGCTCTCACGTAACATACGTGACCATAACAACTCAGTTTGAAACGGGTCGTGGCCAATTAAAAACGCTTCTGCCATTTCTTTTATCATACTGGCTGCCGCGCTATGGCCTAAGTCGTAGGCAAGCCCTGCCTCACCTACACCACTAATACCTTCATCAGTATGAATACGTATAAATACTGGAGTCCAAGCGGGTCTTTCAGGACAGTGAATATCAAATACTTCGACGCGATTAACTTTCATGGTAGATTCCTATTGAGCAAAAGTGGGGTCTAAACGGTATGCTTTTCTAAGCATAGCTGGCCAAGCAAGCTGCCCACCAGTACTGCCGCTATGAACCACGTTAGCTTGATTATAAATGTTATCTATTATGGGCTGAGGTACTTGCACTGCCGGCTGAGCAGACGATTGAATTGCCAATTGAATTTCACAGGCGCGTTGTAAGTCATAAAAGCGCATAAAGGCGTCGCCTACTGTTGGACCTACGGTTAAGCCACCGTGATTAACCAATAGCATATGATTGGTTGTACCTAAGTCATCTTGTAGGCGTTTGCGCTCATCATCATTCACTGCAAGCCCTTCATAGCCATGATAAGACAACGACGGCAACGAGAACATAGAATGCTGGCTCAGTGGCAGAAGGCCGCACTCAAGGCTTGCAACCGCTACCGTTTCTTTGGTATGCAAATGTATAACGCAATGGGCATCTTCTCTTACTTCATGAATGGCACTATGAATGGTAAAGCCCGCTGGGTTTATTTTAAACGGCGTATCATCAAGAATATTACCCGCAAGATCTACCTTTACTAAGTTTGAAGCAGTTACCTCATCAAAACTCAAACCAAACGCGTTAACTAAATAGTGATCCGTGCCGGGTAAACGTGCCGACATATGGGTATAAATTAAATCTCCCCAACGCATATGATCAACTAAGCGATAGCAAGCGGCTAAATCAACACGGAGTTGCCATTCTTGCTCAGACACTTGGCCTTTTAAGTTGAGTGTAGGTAGTTCAAACATAGTGGGTCCTTAAATAAGCCCAATTAGATGTTTAGAAGTCTAAATGACTCTGGGCATTTGTTCAACCAAATAAAAACCACCGACAGGCGGTGGTTTTTTTAATAACTCACGAAGTGATTATTTTACTTTTGATAAATACTCTGCAATGGCATCTATTTCTGCATCAGATACATTAGCAACCATGGCTTTCATTGCCATTGACATGCCGTTGCTACGCGCACCTGATTTAATATCTTTCATTTGCGCTGCTAAATACTCTTTATTTTGACCATTTAACTTAGGGTACATTGCCATAATTGGTGCTTTACCTTCTGCGCCATGACATGTTTGACACATTTTAGCAGTATACAGTGCTTCGCCATCTGCAGCGTTTGCCACATTTGCACTAAGTGCCACCATTGAAAGGCCAACCCCACAAATTATATTTTTTATCTTACTCATAACATTACTCTTTTTATTAATTAACGGATAAGTCTCTTACAGTGTAGACCATTTGTACTCGCTCCACCTATGTAACTAATTAGCAAACGATATCAGTACGTGTAATGAATAAAACTACCAAACTAAATCATCTGGTACTTCGTAATCTGCATACGGGTCATCATCACTCGGTCCGTTGTTATCATCTTCTACATGAAAGACGATATATTTTTCGTCAACTTCGGCAACTTTGCGAGCAGGTTCATCCTGTAGTACATAAAACTGCCCTTCCAGCACACAAATAGCCAACCGCCCTTTTGACAGCGCTTGCTTGGTTTGCTCATTCACATCAAGCTCTTTAACTTTGTTCTGGTAGGTAAAGTTAAAGGTTAGCTCACCGCGTATCTCATCTTGATTGTGGTGCTCAAGAATTTGTTTTACTCGCGCAACTTGCTCTCGCTCTTTTAACTCGGCTTGTTTTGCTTTATTAAGCTCCTCAGCCTTTTGCTGTTGTTCAAGCTTTGTTTGTTCAATATGTTTTTGTAGATCACTGGGATCACTGGTTGCGCCTTTTTTCTTTTTCTTCTTTTGCGCTTTACGCTTTTCTGACTTTGCAACTTTTGATTTATGCTCAGTCGTTAACCCTGCTTTAAGTAGCTGCTCTTGTAATGAACCCATTATGCTGCTCCATGAAATACGAATTGCCATATTCTAACGCAGTGGATTTTTTTAACCATATACAAACCCATCATCTACGGATTTTTTTTGCTCTGCTAGTCACAATAGCAAAGGTTGCTAGGTTGCAATATGATATATCGCAAATAATGACTAACCAATTGATATAAAACTATTCAACATATCTAAATCAGCGCATAATAGCACCGTTCAGTGCGATTATTGTCCAGGAAGGTTCATGCCGTTATTGCAGCTATTAGTGTCATCTGTTTTTATTTTTTTTGTCTTATATGCACCACAGCCTTTACTGACTATTTTTTCTCACAATTATAATGTGTCAGCTGCCACCAGTGGGGCACTGATGTCGATCACCATGTTGCCTTTGGCTGTTGCACCTATTTTTTATGGCTTACTGTTTGCCCGAAAGAACCCACTGACCCTACTCAAAGTTGCCATGCTAATATTAAGTGTCACCAGCTTATTATTTGCATTAGCACCTACCTTTGAATTGTTACTGGTACTACGCTTTATTCAAGGCCTGACCCTACCAGCTGCACTCACTGCAATGACAGGCTTTATTGGGCAACAATATTCAGCCGCGCAATTACAACAAAATATGACTCGCTATATCGGCAGTTCTATTCTAGGTGGATATTTAGGTCGGGTGCTAGCAGCTAACTTTGCAAGTTGGTTTACGTGGCAGAGTTTTTATTTTGTACTGGCCTTGGCCTTACTTATCTTGGCGCTACTGGTTAAACCAAAAAAATGCCAACCACCCATGCGCCAAGCTGAATCTCCAAAAGCCTACTTAAAACCACTGCGAGAGCCGTTGATTGTACGCTTATTCTTAGGCGTATTTTGTATGTTTTTTTGCTTTGCTGCCCTGATGAATTACTTACCGTTTATTTTACAAGATGTATTTGGCATCACTGACAGCAAAACCATTGGCTGGGTTTATACTGGTTACCTTATTGGCGCGATAATATCGATGACAACCCCATACCTTACCCGCTATTTCAACAATTCTTGGCTATGGTTAAGCACCCTTTTTTTGGTGTACTGCACAGCCTTGGTCGTAATGCAGTTACCTATATTAAGCGTATTTTTAATTGCATTTACTTTGTTTTGCGCCTGCATGTTTATGATCCACTCAAGCGCGTCACCACTAGCAAATAAACTCAGTGATGCCCCCCCTACAGTGACTAATGGTGCATATGTCTCGTTTTATTACAGTGGTGGGGCGCTGGGGTCATTTTTACCTGGGCTAATACTACAGCGTTTTGGCTACCACGCCTTTTTTACTAGGGTTATTGTTAGTATGTATAACGGGGCTAATACTGAGTTACAGTGCTTACAAGCAAGAAGCATCTAGATGTTAAAGGTAAGTGGCCTGTGTAGTGCAAAAATTTTAGTTAAGTGATGTTCAGCCTCATTACTCACACGTCCCCCTTAGTTGTACACTACGCTGACGCCAGAATACTTGATTAATCTTATGCCCATCTGCACAATAATTTTTTTCTGCTAATGCATTGTTTAGTAAAATAACTGCACGCTCTTCAAGCATCAATTTAAGCTCTGGAGAATCTTCTATTCGTTGGTGCTTTGCGTATGCTTTAAGATCTGAACGTGATAATGGCTTGCGAGTATCTAACACCATAATTGGAGTAGGTTTAACTGTAACAATATAAACAAATAACTGCTGCCCTGACTCTGATATTTTGGTATGTAATGTTTGCTTTTCGATTTCTAATTTAGGCGGCTCGGGTTTAGATGAGCAAGAGGCCAACATAACAAAACATATACTTGCACATAAAAAATCTTTTCTATTTTTGAACATCTATAACTCTATCAGCGCATAAATTTTAACTAGTCTATCAAAGCCACTGATAAAAATGTGAAAATTTTTTCCCGATAAAGACTTGACGCCATAATTAAAAAGCTTTAAATTTCGACTCGTCCAGATGGAATGTGGGGCTATAGCTCAGCTGGGAGAGCGCCTGCCTTGCACGCAGGAGGTCAGCAGTTCGATCCTGCTTAGCTCCACCACTTTCCGCCTACCTTAAACTAGAGTAACTCCAAAAACACCGCCACTGTGAACTTGTTTCAAAGCCTTGCTAACACCTGTAATAACTTAATGAGATCATGACCTTTGTCATGATGACTATGTAGAGTAAGCCCAAAAAAACCGTCAAGATGACAATATCTCTAGCATAAAAAACGGGCTATTCAGCCCGCTTCAAGTCAAATTAACTACCTAAATAATAGATTAGTCCCGTATTTGACCTTCACCATTAACCAAAAACTTTTCAGTGGTCAGTGATTCAAGACCCATTGGTCCGTACGCATGTAACTTGGTTGTCGCGATGCCTATTTCAGCACCTAACCCTAGTTGCGAGCCATCAGAGAAACGCGATGAAGCATTAACCATAACCACTGAAGCGTCGACACTACGCTGGAACAGCTCTGCACTTTGCATGTCTTGTGTGCAAATAACTTCTGTATGGTGGCTTCCAAATCGGTCAATATGTGCAAGTGCACCGGCAAAATCATCCACAACACGAATTGCGACCTCTAAGCTTAAATACTCTTCACCAAATTGCGTTTCATCAATCACATTAGCGCCTTCAAAATACTGCGCTGCTTGAGTGTCGGCATTAATAACCACTTGTTTGTGTGCGAATGCTTTTTGTAGACGGGGTAAGAAAGTTGATGCCACAGATTTGTGTACCACAATACCTTCTAATGCATTACATACACCTGTGCGTTGAGTTTTACCATTGAGTGCAAGTTTAAGTCCTACATCTAAGTCTGCCGCTTCATCAATATATAAATGGCATACCCCTTTAAAATGCTGAATAACAGGAATGGTGCTATTTTCTGTTACAAAGTTTATTAAACCTTCGCCACCGCGTGGAATGATCAAATCGATATATTGCTTTTGTTGCATCAACTCCATAAGCAATGCACGATCTGGGTCTGGCACAACGCTAATTAGCGCAGTTGGTAAGTTATGCTGTTCAAGCACTTGATGCATCACTTTCGCAATCGCTTGTGAGCTTTGTAATGCTTCTTTACCCCCACGTAAAATTACACCGTTACCCGATTTAAAGCATAATGCGCCTGCATCAGCGGTAACATTTGGGCGAGCTTCGTAGATCATACATACAACACCTAACGGTACGCGCATTTTACTTATTTTTATGCCATTTGGCCTCGCCCCCATGTCACGTGTTAAGCCAACGGGGTCATCAAGCTCAACAATGGTTTTTATGCCATCGGCCATATCAGCAATGCGTTCAGGTGTTAACGTGAGGCGGTCGATCATTGATTCAGATAGCTGGTTATCTCTTGCTTGAGCTAAATCGTGTTCATTTGCGGCTAAAATATCATCATTGTGTGCCACTAATGCTATTGCCATATCGGTTAATACTGCATTTTTTTGCTGTGTATTAAGTAAGGCTAACTGTTTAGCCGCACTTGCGGCTTGTTGTGATAGTTCGGTAATTAAACTCATGAGTTACGATTTCTCCAACATTGCAATATCTTGTCCCGAAATAACCGGCCCTATACTCTCTTGTAAATGGCCATTATCGGATGTTTGTTCTTGTTCGGCGAGAAAATTAAGCAAGCAACTGCTGTAATTTGTTGTTGCTTTAGCTAAGCGCTCACCTTTTTCAGTTCGTACCAGTACGGTATCTCCAACAGAGAACTCGCCCTGAACATGTGATATATTTTCAGCAGCTAAAGGCTCTGCATGGTCTTTAAGATCTTCAGCATAGCCATGCTCTACAATAATCTCACCTTGCTCTGATGCGGTATGTGTCATCCAATGTTGCTGAGCATGCATTGGCTCATCATAAGGTAAGAAGACCGTACCTGGATTTTCACCCGCCAATAGCTTTTCAAAGGTACTTTCTTTAAAGCCATTAACAATGTATGTACTAATACCATGTGACGTAGCTTTTTCGGCGGCTTCAATTTTAGTCTTCATCCCACCTGTACCCACTTGACTGGTCGCACACCCTGCCATAGCATAAATATCTTCTGATATCTCTGATACCTGAGGGATCAAACTCGCATCTTCATGCAAATTAGGGTTTTTGTCATACAACCCATCGACGTCTGAGCACATCAATAACACATCTGCATCTGCAGCTGCGGCAACCATTGCAGAGAGGTTATCGTTGTCGCCTACTTTTAATTCGTCGGTCGTTACTGCATCATTTTCATTAATAATGGGTAAAATACCATGCTCAAGTAAAGTGAATACCGTTTCACGAATACTGTTGTAACGCTCTAAATCTCTTAAGTCACCATGCGTTAAAAGAATTTGTGCCGATGGGAAGTCAAAAAAGCGGTCCCATGTTGCCATCATCTCTGTTTGACCTGCTGCTGCCATCGCTTTTTTAAGTACTACGGACGAGTTTTTTGCATCTTCTGGAAATAGGTGTGATCCCGCGGCAACTGAACCTGAAGAGACAAGGACCACTTCTTTGCCCATCGCACGACAACGTACAATAAACTGAGCAATGGTCAATAAGTAACGCGCACGACAGCCATCTTGGTCTGGTGCAATCAGTGCACTACCTATCTTAATCACTATACGCCGAGAGTTTGAAATGTTCATATTGTTTCCTGCAGTTGCCCTTGCTTAAATTAATTCCACGCAACGCCAAGCAAAGTGCAGACGTGCGAGAGTAAAAACAACCAGAGTTGAACAATACAAATAACAATACAGCTTTCGCGTTAACACATAGGTGCTCAACACTGGCTGTCGCTTTACTAAAAAATTGGATTGTGACATCGTAATTTATCTACAACGTCGAGCCGTTTTCAGCTGGTACATCATGGTTTGATGAAGCTGAAAAGACCTAAGCCGCAATGAATAATTGCGCAAAGAATAGTTAAATTGTTGAAAAGTAATTATGCTTAGCTAAAAATCGAAGCAAACATATTACTAAAAGCTAGTTTGTTATAGTTGCTATAACAAAACCAAAAGAATAATGGCGCCTTGCACCAAACGGTATATAGCATAACGCATGTTTCGCACTTATTTCAACTTAACACAAAAATAAGTGCTTATACTGACCATAAATATAAAAAATACCACTTTATAGGTACATTATAAATGAAATGATCCATTTTTGCGTATAAAGGCTATGGTTTAATTAGAGATTAAGCTTAGTGAAAATTCTAATTCGTAGCCGTCATATAACTGTGGTATAAACCCGCTTAATACACTTTAACTATGTTAACCAACTGGTTAACTGGAGACACTATGTCAGCAATTTACATCGCTGGAATTGCCGTTTTTTCTGTGTTCGCACAATGGCTAGCGTGGGTATTCAAAGTACCTGCTATTTTATTTTTACTACTAATTGGCTTGTTACTTGGCCCTATAACTGGGCAACTAAGCCCTGATGATTTACTCGGTGATTTACTATTTCCAGTGGTGTCGTTATCGGTAGCGGTTATTCTCTTTGAAGGTGCGTTAACGTTACACTTTAGAGAGCTTAAGGGTATTGGCAAGATCGTTCGTAATCTATGCTCTGTTGGGATGTTTGCCACTTTCGTCATTATCGCTTTAAGCAGCTATTTTATTTTAGATCTCGATTGGCGTGTTGCAGCAGTATTAGGAGCCGTGTTAGTTGTTACAGGGCCCACCGTAATTGCCCCTATGCTCAACGCCATGCGCCCTACCAAAGACATAGACCGAGTGTTGCGCTGGGAAGGTATTGTTATTGACCCCATTGGCGCATTGTTTGCTGTTTTGGTTTTTGAGGCTGTCAGCTTTGTAGGTCAAGGCGAAGTGCTAAGCCATACATTAATCGCACTCTTCTCAACATTAGGTGTCGGGATAAGCGTTGGCGTGGTTGCCGGTTGGCTAACCAGTGCATTAATTCGTAAAGAATGGCTCCCCTATGAACTTCATAAATTTGGCATACTTGCACTGGTGCTATTTAGCTTTACGGTCTCCAATCACCTTGCCCATGAGTCGGGCTTACTGGCAGTCACCATTTTTGGCATTTGGCTGGCAAATCAAGATGACTTAGAAATTGACTCTGTGCTTGAGTTTAAAGAAGACCTCTCTATGATCTTAATCTCTAGCTTATTTATTTTGCTTGCAGCGAGATTAAAACTGGAAGACCTGATGCTTTTAGGCGTTGAAACCTTCATCTTTTTAGCTATCGTCTTATTTATTGCACGTCCAATCTGTATCGCATTATCTACCTACAATACAGATCTTCCCTTCAAGTCGCGCGTGTTATTGTCTTGGATTGCACCAAGAGGAATAGTAGCAGCGGCCGTTGGTTCAGTATTTGCGCTAAGTATGGTTGAGTCACAAATCCCTGATGCCAATAAATTAGTACCGCTAATCTTTACGGTGATCATCGTCACCGTCGTTTTGCAAAGTTTAACGGCATCACCGTTGGCAAAACTATTGGGGGTAAAGCAGCCAAGCCCAAGTACTTTACTGATCATTGGTGCTAATCATGTCGCACGTGCCATAGCCAAAGGCTTAAAAGAACAAAATATTGACGTTTATTTATCAGACCCCGCATGGGAAAACTGCAAAATGGCAAGAATGGATGGCCTCCCATGTTATTATGGTAACCCGCAATCAGAACATGCTGAACGATACCTACCGTTAACATCGTTAAAGTCCGTATTAGCACTGTCTCCTAATCGTCATCACAATGCGCTTGGTGTACAGTATTTTTCACACTTACTGAGCGAGCAAAGTGTGTACTCACTTCGCTCCTCTACAAACCATGCTAAAGCAAATAAAGACAGTGCAACATTTTTATCTCGTCAAGTACTTTTTGGTGACGAAGGAAATTATGCAAAATTAAGTAGCTTAATAGCCAAAGGTGGTAAAGTAAGCGCCACACGTTTATCTGAAGAGTTTGACTGGCAACAATATTTAGAAATCAACAAAGAAGCTATTCCACTATTTATCATTACTGATGATAATGATGATGCCCCCCAAATCAGACCATTTGTCACAAACATGAAAAAACCGCCAGAGCAAGGCGAGCGAATAGTTGCCTTACAACCGCCAAAAATGTCGATATTAAAAGAACCAACACAAACTAAAGAACAATCAGGTTCTTTAGGAGAAAAGCTTAATAGTTAAGTTTTAAGTCATCATTAACTGCATCGGTTGATGATGACTTATATAACCTGAGTCCAGGTTATATTGGCAAGCGTGCACGGCGAATAGCACTTTGTGGCATTTTTTCTGCTAAATGGGCAAGTGCTTTCTTTATTTTGTTGTGTAGTTTTTTATCTGCAACAGCAGAGTGAAATAACCAACGATACGCATCTTCATAATCTCTTGGGCTACCGTGCCCGGCATTAAATAAATTCACAAGTCGAATCTGCGCGCTTAAATTGCCTTGAGAAGCAGCCTCACGCAAGTACACCACCGCCATCGCCTTGTCTGCTTGTACCAACTGACCAACATCATAATATCGGCCTAATTGCTCTAAAGCGCTTGATAGACCCTGCTCTGCTGATTGACGCATGTAATAAAGACCTAATTCAACATTAGACTCAACACATACTCCATACGCCAACATATCACCATACAAAAACTGGTATGAAGGCAATGCCATTGTTTCAGCACGTGCTTCTATATCTTGTAAGAGCTGGCAATCATCATCTTTAACACGTTTTAAGTGTAGGTTTTTTTTGATCAATGCTATTAATTCAGCTTCGGTGTATAGTGGCACCGCTTTTAGTTGTCCATTGGCAGACACTGCTGAGCTTGCAATTAATAAGCTAATACAACACACCCTTTTGAACATATCTTATCCAACTTAAATCACATGAAAAATAAAAAGCAAAAAGTACACCAACTATCTACTACTACCCATTTTATTAAAGCATTGCTCATTCTAGCGAGCTAAATATAACACATTAACTGCGTTAAAAATGGCTCATGTAGAATAACGACATACCAAAATTTTGTCTGGTTACTAAGCCATTTTTCCGTCGCTATATTTGATTATTTACTTAATGCAATTGGTATAATAAAAAGTCACCTTGCATTTATCCAAGAAAACCAGCTGATACCATATTATAGGCACAAAAAAAGCTGCAATATGCAGCTTTTTTAGAGAATGGTTGTTTATGCACCAAATGGGTGACGAACAATCATTGTTTCAACACGATCTGGACCAGTCGAAATAATATCAACAGGTACACCGGTGATCTCCTCAATTCGCTTGATATAGTCAATTGCGGCTTGAGGTAACTGCTCAACAGTTGTAGCGCCGAATGTATTCTCGCTCCAACCTGGCATCTCTTCGTACACTGGTGTTACTTTTTCGTAGCCTTCAGCTGCAAGAGGAGTAACGTTGGTCACAGTGCCATCTTCTAACTGGTAGCCCGTACAGATTTTGATAGTTTCAACGCCATCGAGTACATCTAGCTTCGTTAAACAAAACCCTGAAATACTATTGATTTGTACAGCACGACGCATTGCAACTGCATCAAACCAACCTGTGCGACGTAAACGTCCTGTCGTTGCGCCAAACTCATGGCCTTTCTCGCCTAAGTGTTTACCAACAGGGTCTTGCTTATCAATGCCATCATACAACTCAGTAGGAAATGGACCTGAGCCTACGCGTGTTGTGTATGCTTTAACGATACCCAATACATAGTCAAGGTTTAAAGGCCCAAAACCTGCGCCTGTTGCCACGCCACCAGCGGTTGTGTTTGACGAAGTAACATATGGGTATGTACCGTGATCAATATCAAGTAATGTCCCCTGCGCACCTTCAAACAAAATATCGTCGCCCGCTAAGCGAGTTTGATCTAGCAGCTCAGTAACATCTACAACCATAGATTTAAGGATGTCAGCTACAGCCATGGCATCATCAAATGTTTTTTGGAAATCAACCGCATCTACTTTGTAGTAGTTAACCAAAGTAAAGTTATGGTACTCAAGCACTTCTTTGAGCTTAGTAGCAAACTGCTCAGGGTTGAATAAGTCGCCAACACGAAGACCACGACGCGCCACTTTATCTTCGTAAGCTGGGCCAATACCACGACCAGTTGTACCAATTGCCTTTTCACCACGTGCCAATTCACGCGCTTTATCAAGTGCAACATGATAAGGCAGGATTAATGGACATGCTTCACTGATCAATAAACGTTCACGTACTGGCACGCCACGCGCTTCAAGCATACCAATTTCTTTCATCAACGCATCTGGTGCTAACACCACACCATTACCAATGACGCATTTTACGTTGTCACGTAAAACACCTGATGGAATTAGGTGTAATACCGTTTTCTCACCATTGATCACCAAAGTATGGCCTGCATTATGACCACCTTGATAACGCACAACTAAAGAAGCTTTATCTGTTAGTAAGTCAACAACCTTACCCTTACCTTCGTCACCCCATTGGGTGCCTAATACAACGACGTTTTTACCCATTGCAAAATCACTTAGAAAAAATTAGGCGCAGATTTTACCAGAAAACAGGGTGTGAGATCACCCCGTTTTGGCTGTTTTTTCCACATTCACAAAAATAGTATCAAAAATACATGATATAAAACAAAAAAGCTCTGAGATATTTCAGAGCTTTTCAATTTAGTAAAGGTAAATAGTTACTATTTACCTTTAGCACCTTTCATATAATCAAAGAACTCGCTGTCCGGTGATAACACCATCACATCGCCTTTGTTTTGGAAAGTACGCTTATAAGCTTCTAAAGAACGAACAAAACTAAAGAATTCAGGATCCTTATTGTATGCATCAGCATATATTTTTGCTGCAGTTGCATCACCTTGACCACGCACACCACGAGCATTTCGTTCAGCATCTGCAAGCATTACTGTTACGCGTCTATCAACTTCAGCTCGAATCGTTTCAGCTTTCTCTTGACCTTCAGAACGGTGTTCTTTTGCTACTGCGGTACGCTCTGCACGCATACGTTGGTAAATTGAGTTACTGACTTCATTAGGTAAGTTAATTTGCTTTACCCGTACGTCTAATACTTCAATACCCAACTCTTGCGCACTTTCAGATGCTTGTACTAATGCTTCTGCCATCAGTTCACTACGTTCACCTGAAACAATTTCACGAATAGTACGCGAACCAAAATTGGTTCTTAAACCATTGTTTACTTTTTGCTGCAATAGCGTTTCAGCATATTGCTTATCGCCACGAGAACGAAGGTAAAACGCACTAAAATCATTCACTTTCCACTTTACAAACGAGTCAACAATTAAGTCCTTTTTCTCGCTTGTAACAAAACGATCTGGCGCACCGTCTAACGTTTGAATACGCGCATCAAGTTTACGCACTTGGCTAATAAATGGCACCTTGAAGTGCAATCCAGGTGCATAAACAACCGCTTTGTCTTCTTTGTCCTTTTGTACTTTACTAAACATCAATACAATCGCACGCTGTCCTTCGGTCACCACAAACACTGATGAAAAAGACAACAAAACGGCAGCAATTAATATCACAATACTAAAGTTTTTCATTGTGCTTATCTCCCGTTATTAAATCTGTCTTGTGTAAAACGGTCATTACCGCTATTCACTGTGCTATTTTGCGATTGACCTAATGTTTTACGTAACTCATTAATGTCGTTCTTACTTGGTAACTTAATTTGGCTGCCGGAACCGCCTTGCCCCATAATTTTATCTAACGGCAAGTACATCATGTTGTTACCGCCTTTCACATCAACCAATACTTTGGTGCTATTAGTGAGCACTTCTTCCATTGCATCGATGTATAAACGTTGTCGAGTAACTTCTTTAGCAGACTGATATTCAGGAAGTAACTTTTTAAAACGCTCCACTTCACCGCTGGCTTCTAATGCTACACGCTCTCGATAGGCTTCAGCTTCTTGAGTCATACGTGTCACTTGACCACGGGCACGAGGCTCTATCTCACGGGCATAGGCTTCTGCTTCACGTATAAAGCGCTCTTCATCTTCTTGCGCAGCAATTGCATCATCAAACGCATCTTTTACCTCTGATGGCGGACGCGAGTCTTTAAAGTTCACATCGGTAACTAAAATACCTAAATTGTATGGTTCGATGATTTTATTTAATTCATCCCATGTTCTTTGACGAACAAGCTCACGGCCCGTTGTTAAAACTTGGTCCATACGTGAATGACCCACTACATAACGTAACGCACTGTCTAGAGATTGTTGTAAGCTATGATCGGCATCAGTGACACTAAACTTATACAAACGAGGGTCCATAACGCGGTATTGAACTTCAAATTCAACACTCACTACGTTTTCATCCTCAGTTAACATGAAGCCTGATGCTGAAAGTGAGCGAACTGCTTCGATATTTATCGGGATCACTTGCTCAACAAACGTCATTTTCCAACGTAGACCTGGGTCTGCGATTCGCTCAAACTGTCCAAATTGTAAAACGATACCACGTTCAGCCTCTTTGACTGTGTATATACCACTTAAAGCCCAAACAATTATCGCAATCAGTAAGATGAAAGTCATGCCAGCGCCACCTAAGCCACCGCTCCCTCCACCGCCAGATTTACCGCCGAATAAACCACCAAACTTGTTGCTGAATTTACGGAATACTTCGTCTAGATCAGGTGGGCCTTGATCCCGACCACCGCGGTTTTTCCACGGATCGTTATCATTGCCATTATTACCCGGTTCATTCCAGGCCATAGCTATACTCCATTGTTATTAAAGTCAATTAGTGTAAATCTACCAAATATAAGACGTTTCTCATACCCAAATGCGAGCAAAACTGCATTTTTCTATGTAAAAACTATGTATCAATAAACTTTTCTATATCTATACCTTGGTCTTTTTTCAATCGCTCCCAGTCTATTTCTGGTAAACGTACCTGAATAAGCCAATTTCCCTGTTCGTCATAATCTTCTTGTTGCACTGCATTTAAATTAAACAATGCACCTCTTAAACGACCAAATGCAGGGGGAATACATAAAGTATGATGAAAAATTTTCTTCGCTAATAGCTCAGAGATTGCTTGTGACAGCAATGGTATACCAATTCCACTGTGGGCCGATAGCCATACACGAATTGGTTGTCCTTCATCATTTCGATCAATCCTAGGCCTAACATCTTCTAGCAAATCTATTTTGTTATAAACCAACAATTGAGGAATGTCATCTGCATCAATCTCTTTTAAAACAGACTGTACTTCTTCTATATTCTCTTTTCGTCGGTTATCTGCCACATCTACAACATGTATTTGCAAATCGGCTTCGCGTGTTTCTGTTAATGTCGCTTTAAAAGCGGCCACTAAGTCATGTGGTAAATGGCGAATAAACCCGACCGTATCAGCCAAAATTACTGGGCCAATATCATCAATATGGAGCTTTCGCAAAGTTGGATCAAGCGTTGCGAATAATTGATCTGCCGCATAGACATCAGAATTAGTAATTAAATTGAATAATGTTGACTTACCGGCATTGGTATAGCCTACTAATGATACAGTTGGCACATCATTACGAGTACGTGCACGTCGCCCTTGCTCTCGAACAGTCGCCACTTTATCTAAACGTTTGCGAATACTTTTAATACGCTCACGTAACAAACGCCTATCCGTTTCTAACTGAGTTTCACCCGGTCCACGTAAGCCAATACCACCTTTTTGACGCTCTAAGTGAGTCCAGCCTCGAATCAACCGAGTAGAAATATGCCTTAGCTGCGCAAGTTCAACTTGTAGTTTACCTTCATGTGTTCGCGCGCGCTGAGCAAAGATATCAAGAATAAGCGTCGTTCTATCTAACACGCGGCACTGACAAACACGCTCTAAGTTTCTTTCTTGAGAAGGACTGAGTTGATGATTGAATATAACGACATCTGCATTGTGGATTTTGACAGTCTCAGCTATTTCTTCTGCTTTACCCGTGCCGACGAATAGTTTGGCATGTGGCGCTTGGCGGCTGCCTTGCACAACCACCAAACTACTAACACCTGCAGAAGATACTAACATTTCCAGCTCTCGTAAATTTTCACGATCGCCCTCATTTGGAAAGTCAATATGAACTAAGACTGCCTGTTCGCCGGCTTCATAACGGTCAAACAAGCATTACGCTCCTAATATAAATTAAAAATTACCATCATCGGTTTGTTCTGTACCTTCAGCCCCTTGTGCACTTTGGAAGTTTACTGCACGAGCGGGTACCACTGTTGAGATGGCATGCTTGTAAACCATTTGGTTTACCGTGTTCTCTAGCAAAATAACGAACTGGTCAAATGATTGAATTTTACCTTGTAATTTGATGCCGTTAACTAAAAAAATTGAAACAGGAATGCGCTCACGACGTAAGACATTCAAAAAAGGGTCTTGTAACGATTGGCCTTTTGCCATTTTCTTTTCCTTCGTTCTAGGTGTTATTATTAGTTTCGCCTTCAATTAAATCTAAGTAGCTTGATTTAACAGCTACTATTAGCTTAGCGAAGTTAATACACGTTGCAAGTTTTGTTGATCATTGGTCTCTAACCAAGTCACTTGCGGCCACCCTCTTAACCAAGTAAGTTGCCGCTTTGCAAGCTGTCTGGTTGCTGCAATACCTTTGAAAACCATTTGCTCGTAGTCGCAGTCACCAGCTAAATGTTCCCACATTTGTCGATACCCAACACAACGTATTGAGGGAAGGTCAAGGTGTAAGTCTTCTCGCTTATATAGGGTCAAAACTTCATTTTTAAACCCCTGTTCGAGCATAATTTGAAATCTTTTTTCAATACGTTGATGCAACTCCTTTCGATCGCTCGGTGCAATAGCAAACTGATGAAATTGATAAGGTAATGGGGCCTGCTTTTGCTGCTGCAGCTGGGTCATTGTCTTACCACTGATCCGATATACTTCCAACGCTCGATTGATACGTTGCGAGTCATTTTCACTAATTTTTGCAGCAGCTTCTGGGTCAACGTCTGTGAGCTGCTTATGTAACTGAGGCCAACCAAACTCATTTGCCTCAACTTCCAGTTGCGCACGCACCAATGGGTCAGCTTCAGGCAAAGGCGATAGGCCTTCAATCAAACCTTTAAAATACATCATGGTACCACCGACCAAAATAGGCACCTTCCCTTGTTGATGTAACGCATCAATATGACGACGTGCGTCTTTGCGAAAATCAGCAACAGAGTAGCTCTCTAGTGGGTCAATTATATCAATGAGATGATGTGGTGCTAAGGCAAGCTCATCAGCATTGGGCTTTGCCGTGCCTATATCCATTCCTTTATAGACTAGCGCTGAATCAACACTCACAACCTCTGTGTCTAAATGCTGACATAACTCTATCGCTAGGGCTGTTTTTCCTGCAGCCGTTGGCCCCATTAGTGTTATTACAGGTAATTTATTCACTCTAAAACTCTTGTGGTAGTAATTGTAAAAACGTCTTGCTCTGTATTTTAACTGCTTTTTCCTGAATACGCGCCAAACATTTTTGACTTTTTTCTATATATTGTTGAGCCTTAGCAAAATGCTCACTCAAATAATAACGCTTAGGGGTTTGAGCGACTAACCATTCAAGCCACTGTTCCATGTGCTGTAAATCGTTTTTACAAGCATTCAGAACTTCAGAAATAAAAACCCCTACATCAATACTATACAAACTAATTGGTAGTTTTTTTACCATAATATATCGCTCAAACAATTGTATATCAAAGCCAAGCAAGGTTAACCAGGACTCTTGCACCAATAGGTGTGCAAGTTCATCTTTTTCTAAATTCACTCGAACAGGTAATAGCAAAGCTTTACTGGGTAAACTTGCATCCTGCTCTAGCTGACTTGTCCAATAAATTTGCAAGGCATATTTACAATGAGAAACCAAAAGCTGTTGCTGTTTCGATAAAAGTGCAACACCACCTTCAATAACCAGTAGCTTAGTTTGTTGAATAGGTTGCTGATGTTCGATTTGTTGCGTTAATGGGGTATCAAACTCACTCGCTTGCGTATGACTGAGCCCTTGATAAAGCTGATTTACATTATATTGTCGCTGTGTAGGTTCATTTTTGCTTCTTGATGATGCACCTGTCCCAACTCGCCCCTTTAGTTCTTGATCCGCTGAGGGACTCAAAACTTGTGCTGAAGATGCAACGTTAACAAACTCAGAAGGTTGCGACGTCCTGACAGACTGCAATTCACTTCGATATGTTTGATGCTCAACGTCTGATATTTGTGACTCATTTTGTTGCGTTACCAAGTCACCTGTTTGGGGTGTCACTGTTTGTTTAATTGCTTGTACAATAAAATCATGCACCAAGCGCGCTTGGTGAAAACGAACTTCATGCTTTGCTGGGTGAACGTTTACATCGACTTGTCTTGGGTCTATTTCTAAATACACCACAAAACCTGGTACATCTTGCTCGCCTATTACCTCTTCAAAAGCTTGACGGATAGCATGCAAAATTAACTTATCGCGCATCATTCGGCCATTTACATAGGTATATTGAGCGCTACTTGAGCACCCAACAGGTAATACCCAAGCATACAACATCAATCCTTCAGCACCAGACTCTATATATGCAGCTTGCTGTTCAAATACTTTGCCAGCTACTTGCGCCACACGTTTTACGGCCAGCTCTTTACTACTAGCACGATACTGGCGTATCACTTTTTGATTATGTGTTAATGTAATTGCCACATCAAAACGACTCAACGCAATTCGTTTGACCAGCTCATCTATATGACTAAATTCAGTTTTCTCGGTACGTAAGAACTTACGCCGAGCTGGGGTATTAAAAAATAGATCCTTAACTTCGATGGTTGTGCCATCTGGATGCGCGGTAGGTTGTACTTGAACAGCCATATCACGCCCTTCAGCAAACGCTTGCCAAGCCGTTTCCTGCTCAGCAGGTTTTGAGCTAAGCGTTAACCGAGACACAGAACTAATCGACGCGAGTGCCTCACCACGAAAACCCAATGACGCGATACACTCTAAATCATCTAAACTTTTTAATTTACTCGTAGCATGACGAGATAGTGCTAAAGTCAACTCGTCTTTGATTATACCTTTACCATCATCACGAATACGAATAAGTTTATGACCACCACGTTCAATATCAATGTGAATTCGAGTTGCGCCTGCATCAATACTATTTTCTACCAACTCTTTAACAACCGAAGCGGGACGTTCAACTACTTCACCAGCGGCAATTTGGTTAGCGAGCCGTGCGGGTAAAATCTCAATACTCATAACCAATTATGCCTTTGGAATTGTCAGAACTTGACCTATAAACAGCGTATCTTTGGTAAGTTTGTTGGCTCTTTTAAGCGCGGCGATTGATATGCCATATCTATTTGCCAATACACTTAACGACTCACCACTTTTAACAACGTGTTCTGCGGGCTCTTTTAGCCTTGCAAACAAAGAATCATCAGGGGGGTTGCGCTTATAGTAGTTTTTAATCGATTTAAAAATTGCACGAGCAAGCTTTTCTTGGTGATTGCCCGATTTCAATAAACGTTCTTCTTTAGGGTTCGAGATAAACCCTGTTTCAACCAAAATTGATGGTATATCTGGTGATTTAAGAACACCAAAGTTTGCAGATTGTGGGCGCTTCTTATGGAGTTTAGTTACTTTTTTTAGTTCACTGACGACTTCATCAGCAACTTGTAATGCCGTTTTCATCGAGTGATCCATCGACATATCTAATAAAGCTTTTGCCAAATACTTTTCGTTTGCAGTATCTTTAATTAACTCTGCAGCGCCACCTAAAAGTTGTGAGTGTTTTTCTTTATCTTCTAGCCACTTACCTATTTCTGAGTTAGCTCTTCGCAAAGACAACACCCACACTGATGACCCACTAGGGCCTGGGCTGGAAAATGCATCAGCATGAATAGAGACAAAAAAATCAGCTCTTTTCTCTCGTGCTTTATTAGAGCGAGTATGAAGCTTTAAATAGTAATCACCGGTACGAGTTAAGCGCGCTTTCATGCCTTGCTGTTTATCTATTAAACGTGCTAAGCGTTTGGCAATTGGCAAAGTAACATTTTTTTCATATGTGCCAGAGGGGCCAATAGAGCCTGGGTCTTCCCCGCCATGCCCTGCGTCAATAGCAATAATAATATCTCTATCAACCAATCTATCGCGTTTTTTACTGGTACTTTTCTCATTACTGTATAAGCTTGTTTTTTTCGCATATAAATCAATAACAAGCCGGTCTTTTTTAGGTGCAGTGGGTGCTAATGCAAAAATGACAGGTTTAACACTACTGGTAAGCTCAAATACCATACGCGTGGCGTTTCGATTTTTAGCCTTAGAGTAACGCAGCTTTTTAATTAAACGATGTTCAACAGGAATAGCAGGAAGGCTTTTGGCTTTATTTGTATTGTTAAAATCAACAACAAGGCGAAGCGGGTTTTTCAACATAAAATAACTAAAATCTGGCTTTTCAGATAAATCAAACACCACCCGTGTGCTATCAGGTGAAGGCCAAACTCGCACGCTTTGAATATCATTTTTTGCTTGCACAGCAAAGCTAAGCATTATTAAAATAATGCTTAATAATAAAGTTAACACATATCCTGTACTACGCATCTTGTCCTAATTGATTTATGATTATTTGTCCGCGCTCACTGTTTGCAGACAAAGTAATTATTCGTTGTTGACCATCATATGCCATATCAACATCTAAATCTGAGTTCGGAATAAACCCATGCCCTTTTTCTGGCCATTCAATAATACAAATAGCATTGGTGCTGAAATAGTCTCTAATACCCATATACTCAAGTTCTTCAGGATCTCCCAATCGATATAAATCAAAATGATATATTGAGACATCATCAAGATCATAGGGTTCAACTAAAGTGTATGTTGGGCTTTTTACTTTACCAGTGTGCCCCATACCTTGAACTATACCGCGCGATAACGTTGTTTTACCAGCACCTAAGTCGCCATGTAAAAACAACACTGCACCTTCTTTAATATATTTACACAGGCGTGTGCCCATAGCCACCGTTTGTGCCTCATCGGCCAAATGCTGACTAAAAGTATTACTCATGGTTACCCCAATAAATGTCGAATATGCACAAACAAATCGCTAGCAAGCAATCCTCTTTCCCCCTCCTTTGCTGCAATTTGCGCAGCTAAGCCATGAATATACACAGCTAAGCTAGTTGCAGCAAACGGCTTCATGCCTTGAGCAAGTAAAGAGCCAATTATACCAGATAAAACATCCCCCATCCCAGCGCTTGCCATCGCAGCACACCCTGAACGGTTGATATTTATACATTCTTCACTCACAGTCAGTGTTCCCGGCCCTTTAAGTACCAATATAGCTTTATAGGTTTTAGCTAAATGTGAAGCTAATTCAAAACGATTAAACGCATCAATAGCCTCAAGATCACAGAGCAGCCGTTTTGCCTCTGCAAAATGAGGGGTTAATATTGCATTGTCAAAGCGCAACTTAGTTTTAGCCAATAAATTTAAACCATCAGCATCACACACCACGGGTTTTGCAAACCCTAGACTACTTGTAAATATCGCTTGAGCCCACTCATCCTGCCCAAGGCCAGGACCAATTACCATAATATCTGCTTTTGACATCAGTATGGATAACTCAGAAGCATTTTGAATGCCATGCACCATCAACTCATATCGCCCTTGCAAAACGCTTGCAACATTGTCAGGGTGTGTCGCCACCGTCACTAATCCTGCCCCGCTTCGAAGTGCAGCTTCTGATGCCAAACGTATGGCACCTGCCATTCCTTTGTTCCCCCCTACTAAAAGTACATGCCCACACGTATTTTTATAACTATCTAAAGGACGCTTTTCTAACTCTACAAACAGGGCTGTATGATCCATATAAGCGGCGCTTGGAGGAGTAAGTTGATAAAATGCATCTTCGACAGCCAAAGATGCATAAAGTAATTGCCCACAGAACCCTTTAGCTGTGCCAGTTAGTAATCCTTGCTTTAATGCAATGAAAGTGATCGTCACATCGGCACAAAAGGCCCCCTTTGCAACTATACCAGTCGTCCCATTAATACCACTTGGCACATCTATACTCAGGCATTTAGCACGGGTGTTTGCACACTCTTTAAATAAGGCTTGTATGTCATTTGATAAACTCCCTCTAAAACCAGTGCCGAAAACACCATCAACAATGACACAAAAATCACTTATCTTTGGACGTTCCATTACAACCGTAATACTATGCTTACATGCTTCATGGTATGCATCTTTAGCATCCCCGCTTAGTAATGCAGGGTCATATAGACTAAATACACATACGTTACGTCCTGACTGATGTAATAATTTAGCTAACACATATGCATCTCCAGCATTGTTTCCTTTGCCTACTAGCAAGAGTACATGTTGAGCACTGACTTGGTCATATTCAAACCATGAAAATAATGCCTCTCCTGCACGCTGCATAAGATGAGAGAGTTGAGTACCGCTGTTTTGTGCCGCTTGTGCTTCATATTGCTGTACTTGTTGGGCACTATAAGCAACCTGTGGTAAATTAGTGGTGTATTTAGCTTCCAAGATAAACATTCCGTGACAACAAATAGTATTAATTATATTGAACTGACAACAAAAATTAAGCAATGGGGTAAAGAGCTCGGATTTGCCAGTATAGGTATCACCGACATCGACTTATCTAAACATGAAGCTCAATTACAACGTTGGTTAGATAACGACTATCACGGTGACATGTCTTACATGGCTTCGCATGGCATGAAAAGGGCACGACCAGCGGAATTAGTCCCTGGTACACAACGTGTAATTAGCGTTAGAATGGATTATTTACCCACCGATGCCAGCTTTGCACACGCTTTAAAAAATAAAGAAATAGCCTATATTAGCCGCTATGCGCTAGGGCGTGATTACCATAAAGTAATGAGAAGTCGTCTCAAGCAACTAGGGCAGAAAATCGCCGAGCATAGTAAAGAACTTGGCTTTCGTCCGTTTGTAGACTCAGCACCCGTACTAGAGAGGCAACTTGCAGAAAAAGCAGGTCTTGGCTGGCGAGGTAAAAACTCTTTACTGATCCAAAAACAAGCTGGGTCTTGGTTTTTCTTAGGAGAGCTGTTTGTTGATATTCCATTACCTATTGATCAGCCTGACAAGTTTGAAGGATGTGGTAAATGTAATGCCTGCATAACACTTTGTCCTACAGGGGCAATTGTTGAGCCTTACGTAGTTGATGCGCGCAAGTGCATCTCGTATTTAACAATTGAATTGCAAGGTGCGATACCAGAGCAATATCGTTCACTTATTGGCAATCGCATATATGGGTGCGATGATTGTCAACTTGTATGCCCTTGGAATCGCTTTGGACAGCTCACTAAAGAGGCGGATTTTTCTCCACGCACTCAGCTTAAAGATAAAACGCTCATCGAGCTTTTTAACTGGGATGAGAAAACATTCTTAACCGCAACAGAAGGCAATCCAATACGCCGAATTGGTCACCAAAGATGGCTTCGAAATCTCGCTGTTGGCTTAGGAAATGCACCATATAGTGAGCAAATAGTGAACGCATTGAACGCAAGTCTACCAAATTCATCTGAACTTGTTAAAGAGCATATTTTATGGGCTCTGCAACAACAGCATTCTAAACAACCACAAGCATATAGAAAGGCAGCCCGCCTCATTCGAATCATCGAAAAAGGCCTCCCAAGAGATGCTTAGTAAAAAAGCTTAAGGGCTGTTGTTCTTTGAGGTATGAATTTTTTTCAAATCAAAGGCTTTCAATGCTAGGAATGGGCTATGTTGCATAATGGTCTATGTTAATAGCCTATGACAACGCAGTTTCTGTCTTGGGAAAACCCTCGAATGACTGCTGTAAAAACACACAGCAAAAAACAACAACCCCTAGTTTCAAGTATTGCTAAGACAGCTGCCTCAAATACCCTTTACTACACCTTATTACTTCTCATCAACCTTGTTACTTAATGCGGTTAAATCAGACTCAATTTCTGAAAACGCAGCCCTTACTTGAATGAGCGCTTCTTCTCTGGCAACCGACTTTTGAATCGCATTATCTACCTTATTATAGATAAACAACTCCTGATCTTCGTCCAGCCCCATGGTCGGAATACGATGCTCAAACTGTTCTTGCAACCCTTTAAATACGGCCTCATTTTGTTTGCGATTATTATCCAGTAGTAACATAAGCCCTTTAAATTTACTGCTAATCATCGCAATGGCACCGTTAAGGTTTTGTTGCTGTTGACATAGCTCATTGCGAGTTAAAATTGCGAGTAGTTGTTGCTCAGTAACACTGACAATAAAGCAAATATGATCTCGAATTCGGCCATGCTTTTCGCTATCACCTTCAGGCATATTAAGCACCAATACACTAATATAGTCGAAATTCACTAAAATGCGGCTGGTAAACTCATGTAAACGCCCTTTTGATTTTAAAATCTCGAATAACTCAAGCACAATGGGGGAGCACATTCCTGATGTGGCGTGATGAAACTGCTCATCGTTTATTCTAAACTCGATGTTACAACTTAAGCCAAAATTAGACATGCAATTTATCAACGCCTTTGCAAGCGTAGTAACATCATCAATATTAGCAATATTTTCGATGTAATTAACAATTTGTCCCATTTCACTGCTCGTTGCCATCGCGCTAAATGCAGTGGTTGTCGCATCTTCAACTTGTTGCTCTAAAATATCTTTCTCTAATAACATATGCCCAAGTTTAAGCAATTTTGCGGTTAATTCTCCTTGGCCAAAAGGCTTAACGATATAGTCTTCAGCCCCCACAGAATAGCCCTCCATCCGTTCCTCAACCGACCCTCTTGCGGAAACAAACATAACCACAATGTGACTTGTATCAGGATTAGATTTTATCGCGCGACATACCTCGTAGCCGTTCATTTTCGGCATACTTACATCTAATAAAATAACTTGAGGGTTAAACTCCTCAAGCATATCTAAACACTCAGGTCCACTGGCTGCGGTTCTAAGTTCAAAATCTAAATCCTCAAGAATTTCTTCTATAATTTCAAGATTAAATGGTTCATCATCCACAGCTAAAACACGTTGCAATGCCATATATAAACTCCTTGTATCGTTTATTGCCTCTAGTATTTATAGCTCTGGTTTTAGCTTTATGCGAATGCAAACGTTTTACTTTTTGTTCATTGGCAATTCAATATGCATCGTGACACCAGGCCCCTCATTATTCGTGGCATAGATACATCCTTTGTGTAACAGCACGAACTCTTTACAAATAGCCAACCCTAAACCTGTGCCACCGGCACCGCTATTAGTGGTACTGCTTTGCACAAATTTAGAAAAAATTTGGCTAAGTTCATTATCAGGAATACCAACACCTTGATCGCAAATTTCAATAATGACTTTGTCTTGTTGCATGGTTAATTCAATCAATACATCCCCCCCTTTGGGGCTAAACTTAATGGCATTACCCAATAAGTTACGGATCACTTGATTAATTTGCTCCTGATCACAATAAACAAAAAATCGCTCATTATTAGCCATAAACTTAAATTTTATATGCTTTGCAAGGGCTGAACCTGAGACATCATCTATTGATGTTTTTACAATGTGACACAAATCATGGTTATTAGGTTTAAATGGAAATCGTCCGGCATCAAGCTTAGATAAATCTAGCAGATTATTTAGCAATAATAATAAGCGTTCACCGCTAGTTTCAATGCGTGATAAGTACTTTTGCAGCTTATCTACTGGTATCGCATCGGCATTTAATTTATCTAAACCAAACCGTGCAAAACTTAATATTGAATGCATTGGGGTGCGTAATTCATGAGACATATTGGCAAGAAACTCTGACTTACTTATATTAGCAGCCTCAGCAGCCTCTTTCGCTTTTTGTAGTTGCGCGGTTCGCGCTTGAACCTCAGCCTCTAATACTTCTTTAGCTTCTTCTAGTACTTGCTGCTTTTTCTTCAGATGTGCAACGTTTTTTAATATTACTGAAAAAGCCAGCTCGCCATGGTGATCGATTTCATTGAAAGTGCCCATTAATGGAATTTCTATTTCATTGCGGGTAAGTAATAATTCACAGTCAAAGTTACGTCGACCTTTAAGCCCTTTCATTTTCTGTTTTAAATTATCAACCGACTCTTCATCAAAAAGTTTAAATATTGAACTCAATTGCATTTGCTCTTGCGTACAACCAAATAGCTCTTTACAAGCGTCATTGCCCTCTATAATACTGCCATCTCGATTAAATAAGACAATAGAGTCTGGCGTGTGTTTATAAATAACACGTAACAAACTATCTCTTTCAATCAACGCATCAACTGTATCTTGCAACCGCTCCACAAGCTCTTGATTGTGTCGTTGTAACAACTCTGTTTGCCAAAGCTTATGTAGTGCCTTAAGTAAGTCACCATCTTCAAAGGGGCTTATCAAGATATCATCAACACCAACACGAATTGCTTCTAGCATATCAATTTGGTCAGCTTTTTCAGTGTAAAGTAAACACCGAGTACTGTGATTCAATACTTTTAATTGTTCAAATAGCTCAAGCGCACTTTTATCATCTGGTTCGTAGGCTGCAATGAGTAAGTCAATCGTTTGATGCTCCGCCTGTGCAATACCCTCATAACTTGTTGCTGCGGTATACACGTTTAGCTGCGCACCAGAGAGGCTATTCGCTAATTCAGCCAAACGTACCAATGAGTGATCAATCAGTAAAACCGTTGGTAAAACTAATCGACTTTCAGAACCGATTTCAAACACCCGCTCTAATAAGTTAGTAATTTCTTTATTTGAAAAAAAAGGGTAAACCACAATGCCGTTCGGCAAAGCCTTATTAAACTGGCTAAATAAGGCAAGTTGCTGTGCATGATCAGGTTTCGGGGCGAGTAAAATAAGCTTTTCATGATTTCGTAACTTTAATAGTAAGTCTAGAAAAGTAGTAGGGATTCCATTGGCAATCGCAATTGCATCATAATGCTCTAAATCCTCCACTTGAGAGAGCATACGATAGTGAATGTGTTCAACTTCCCCCCCCAGTAATTCGAATAACACTTTTAAGCGCATAGCTAGTACACTATTGCTATCGACAATCAAAACCTTGTTCTTCATTTGCCTACACCGCTTCTTCCTTAACTTGTCTCAAGTGTAGACGATTTTTTCTTCTTAATTGTCAGGTATCATTCATCTAGGTGCTTGCCCATTATGGTCAAGCTATAACGACTGTTATCCATCTTTGCAATGTCGGGTAACTCACCCCATGACTTAAAACCATGGCGTTTAAACAAATTTAAGCTAGGCGTGTTATGGCTAAAAATAAATCCAAGTAAAACCGAAACATCAATAAGCTTGGCATGGAGTTGAGCAAAATCCATCAGTACATTACCCAACCCTTTTCCTCTGGCTTGCTTTGCAATATATATACTTATCTCACAGGTTTGAGAGTAAGCAGGACGACCATAAAAAGATTTAAAACTCAGCCACGCAAGAACCGCTCCTGCTTGCTCATAAACAAATAGTGGCCGATTATCATAGTGGCTATTAAACCACTCTAAGCGCTGCTTTGCGCTTACCATTTCAGTATCTGCAGTCACCATTCTGCTAGCAATCGTTTCATTATATATGTCTGTGATACTTTGCAGGTCTTCAATTTTAGCTATTCTTATTGTCATCGTGTATAAATATCTGATCGCACTAAAGTGTAATGCCGTATCATAAAAGATTATTATCTTAGAGGGAAAGCAGATGCTAAAAAAATTAATACTACAAGTTACGCTGCTCAGTAGCGTTTTAATGACAAGTGCCACATATGCTAAGCAGTGTGATGACTTCACCAACGTTGAACTGCGCAAGTTACGCTCAGAACAAACAATAAATATATGTGAGTTTAAAGATAAACCCTTATTAATTGTAAATACTGCAAGCAATTGTGGTTTTACCGGTCAATTTGAAGGCTTAGAAAAACTGCACCAGACCTATAAAGATAAAGGCTTAGTGATATTGGGATTTCCTTCAGATGATTTTTTCCAAGAAGAGAATGATGAAAAGGATACGGCAAAAGTATGCTTTATAAATTATGGAGTAACTTTTAACATGCTCGCAACCTCTGCTGTACGTGGTGACGATGCAAACCCTATTTTTAAGCATTTAAATGCTCAAACAAGCTCTCCCAAATGGAACTTTTATAAATACTTAGTTTCAGCAGATCGAAAAAGCATCACACGCTTCAACAGTCGAACTAAACCGCTCTCAAAAGAATTAACCAGTGCTATTGAAAAAGCCCTCTAGGCAAATAGTGAGTTTTTAGAATTTTTGTATTAGAATAAAGTCTGAGCAAAAAACAAACATAAGCGAATTAATAATTATGGAGAGCATATGACAGTTGCAAGTGCAAGGCACATTTTAGTTGAAAGCGAAGCAGAGTGCTCAGATTTAAAGTCGCGCATTGCTGAAGGTGAAGATTTCGCAGAGCTCGCAAAACAATACTCAAGCTGCCCTTCTGGTCAAGATGGTGGTGCATTAGGTGAATTTGGACCAGGTATGATGGTGCCAGAATTCGATAAAGTTGTTTTTTCAGCGCCAATTAATGAAGTGCAAGGGCCGGTTCAGACACAGTTTGGGTTTCATTTACTTGAAGTAACAAGTCGCTCAGAGTAAATTAGCTTTAAAGTTCTTAAGGCCGCTTTTTGCGGCCTTTTTTATAGTAAAAAGGAATCATTATGCAGCTATATGGCTCGAATACTTCGCCTTTCGCACGGCGCATCAGAATGTTTGCGGCACTTCATAACTTACCGATTAATTATCAACACATAGACATTTTCAATAAACAAGACAGAGCCACTTTAATCACTCATAATCCAGCTCGAAAAATTCCATTTTTAATTGATAACACGAATACCATCTGTGACTCTGGTGCCATATATCGCTACTTAATAAATCAGTTTCAGTTAACCCATATGAGTTGTTGGCAAGAAAACCAACTTACCAATATAAACGCCTGTAATGATTCTTTGGTTGAGCTACTAATATGCGAGCGTTCTGGCTTTGATACACAAACAGATCAGCTATTTTTTAATCTACAAAGAGAAAGAATAGAGGCTGTATTATCTGATTTAAATGAACAATGCGTGAAAAGTGACTTTTTAAACTGCGACTACTTAAAGATCAGTTTATACTGCCTGCTAGATTGGATTGTATTTAGATCATTGACCGACTTAAGTTCGTTTGCGGCGCTAGTGCAGTTTTATGAAGCACACGCTAACTTACCGGGCAGTACAAGTTCAGATCCTAGAATATAATTGTCATATTAAAAAAGGTACAGACAATGAGCGACATTGAAATAGAATCGGAATTAATAACCTTTGTAGAGCAAGTACGTTCAAATCAACAAGTTTGGGCGCTCGGCGCACAAGATGGTGGCATCGTAGTATGTGAGTCAAATCAATTTGAAGAAACTGACGTGCTATTAATATGGGATAGCGAACAAAAAGCACAAGCACAATGTAAAGATGAGTGGCAAGATTACACACCTGTCGAAATTTCACTTGATGAATTTTTAGATGAGTGGGTTGAAGACTTGAATGAAGATCAAGCGCTTTTTGGCCTAAATTGGAATGATGAAAATGTTTGTGTGGAGATTGAACCTGTCGGCTTAGCTCGCGCGCTCGTAGACTAAGGCTATTAAGGTTCCCTCAATTGCGCGCACATATGCTTGCGCGCTCTCCCCTTTACCACTGGGTGGCATTAAGGGTTCCGCTCCTGCGATTACTGCCCTATCATAACTTTCACTCACATTATGACAACACAATGTAAGCTCAAATCCTAGTGCTGGTTGCTTTGGTTGTGCTCTTATATAGCTTTGCTTAAATTGCGCTTGTGCCAGTGGATGACTTGCAAAACCTAACACAGCTTCACCAGTATCTAACTCACCATAGTCCCCCGCCTCAGTCAAAGCTTGCGTACTAAGACCAAATGCTTGGTAATAGAAATCTAATACTTCTTCTACGTTATCAACGTAAATCACAGTTTTTGCATAGCGCATCATGAACCACTTAAAAATAATTAACCCAAAGTAATACTTAAGATGATGCTATTTAGCTACCTAGAATAAAATCTAGTTCATCTCAGAGCCTCTTTTACTAAGCATAAATTCAAAAGTGGGTAAAACACAATCAATGTAGATTATATTAAAGCGAAAAATTCGCAAAATTGAGTCATAAGCGCAAAAAATCCGTAGACTCTGAGAATCTACGGATTAATTAAAGCGTTGCTAAAACATTTGCTCACTATAGCCGAACAAATACTTAAGCTTTTGTTATTAAGACTTATTGCGGTTTTCTTTGGTGAATGCTCTAAGTTTACGCTTTTGTGATAACGTCATCTTATTCGTACGCCCAGAATAAGGGTTATCGCCTTCACGAAATTCAATTTTAATCGGTGTACCCATGATGTTAAGAGCTTTTCGATAGTAATTCATTAAGTAACGTTTATAGCTATCGGGTAAATCGTGTACCTGATTACCGTGGATCACAATTCTTGGCGGGTTATAGCCACCTGCGTGAGCATACTTTAGTTTTACACGGCGTCCACGCACGAGCGGCGGCTGATGATCAGCTTGCGCCATATCCATAATACGGCGTAGCATCGCAGTACTAATACGCTTAGTCGCTGATTCATAAGCTTCATTTACTGACTCAAACAAATGACCAACACCAGTACCATGTAACGCAGAGATAAAATGTAAACGGGCAAAGTCAATAAAGCCAAGGCGGCGATCTAGTTCCGTTTTGATTCGCTCTTTTACGTAATCATCCAGCCCATCCCACTTGTTTACAGCTATAACTAATGAGCGACCAGAGTTTAATGCAAAACCCAATAAGCTTAAGTCTTGGTCTGATATTCCATCTCTTGCATCAACCACTAACAATACAACGTTTGCATCTTCAATAGCTTTCAAAGTTTTGATCACCGAAAACTTTTCAACCACATCACTGACTTTTTTACGTTTACGTACCCCAGCTGTATCGATAAGTACATATTCACGGTCATTGCGTGTCATTGGGATATAAATAGAATCTCGCGTGGTACCTGGCATATCATAAACAATAACTCTGTCTTCACCAAGAATACGGTTTGTCAGCGTAGACTTACCTACATTTGGCCGGCCAATGATAGCGAGTTTTATCGGCTTATCTTCAAAAGGCGATTTACCATCTTCGTCAACTCCTTCGTCGCCTTCAAGATACAATTCAGCTAACTGCGCGTCATCTTGCTGTAACTCTTCATCTTGCGCTGCAAGTTCAGCAATAACAGGCTGTAATGTAACATCCAATAACTGAGTTACACCTCTCCCATGAGCCGCTGCAATATGATAAACCTGACCAAGTGCTAACTGGTAAAATTCAGCACAACTTGAGTCCGCATCAATACCGTCTGTTTTATTCGCAACTAGGAAACACTTCTTTTGTTGTTTACGTAAGTGTTGCGCGATAGCTTGATCTGCTGCATTCATGCCAGCTCGTGCATCGACCAAAAAAAGCACAATATCAGCTTCTTCAATCGCTAATAGCGATTGCTCGGCCATTTCTGTTTCAATGCCCTCTTCTGAGCCATCAATACCGCCAGTATCGACCACGATAAACTCGTAGCCATCATAATTAGCTTGGCCGTATTTACGATCACGCGTAAGCCCTGGAAAATCAGCTACTAAAGCATCTCTTGTACGCGTTAAGCGGTTAAACAGTGTGGATTTACCCACATTAGGTCGCCCAACAAGAGCGATCACCGGAAGCATAGACTACCTCTTTAATAAACAACAAAAGGCTTCGCAAAGCGAAGCCTTAACATACTTAACTAACATTAAGTGTTACGGAATTTTAATTGCGCTAACTTCACCATCACGGGTGTATACAATTAGCTTGTCATCAGCAACAACAGGTTCAACAAAAAAACCAGAGCTATCAAATGACTCTCGAGCAACCAACTGGCCTGTTTGCTTATCTAACCAATGCAAGTTGCCTTCTTGATCGCCTACAGCAAGATAATTGCCTGCTACAGTCGGTGCGGTTAAATACCAACCACGTAGAGCTGGTTGACTCCAACGCTCAATACCTGAATCTTTATCTAACGCATAGATAACACCGTTACTATCTACTAAATAAAGAACATTTAAATCTAAGCTCAAGTCTCGATAACTACTGTATTCTCGCTTCCACAGCACATTACCACTGCGCACATCTACAGCCGCTAAATTTCCATTATAGCCTATTGCATAAGCTGTTGCGCCACTAACAACCGGCTTGGTATCAACATCTACCAAACGCTCAAACTCAGATGAGCCTTTTGCGATTGCTACATCAGCGCTCCAGGCGCTATAACCGTTTTCAGCAATCAATACAGATAACTTACCGCTTTCTTCACCAAATAATACACCACCATTTGCCGCAGTCGGTGAGCTCAGCCCTCGCAATGTTAAAGCAGGCACTTCTTGATCATGACGCCAACGCTCTTCACCTGTATCGGGGTGTAATGCTAGCAGTTTACCAGAGCCTAAGTTGACATAAACAAGGCCATCTCCCGCTGCCGGTGATGAAAGTGCTTCACCAGGAACTGCTTTACGCCAAAGGATTTCGCCAGACTCTCGATTAATAGCAATGACTTCACCATGCTCTGAACCTATATAAATGTTACCGTAGGCTTGTAAAATACCACCAGAGAGCTTAGCACTGTCGTTATCTTCCCATGGCCAAAATGCAGGGGCTTCACGTACATCTGTTTGCCATAGTGTTGCGCCTGATTCTAGGTTAAGTGCTTTTACCAAACCATAACGCTCTGCAGCAAAAACCGTATTTTTATACACAGTCGGTGTTAAACGTGAGAAATAATGCTCTACACCGCTACCTACATTTTCTTGCCAAACGATTTGTGTTTCAAATTGGTTATTGACCTCTGGCAGCACTAACTCTTCTTCATCATCACTAGATGAACATCCTAACAGCGACGCCATACACAGCGCCAAGGTTGCCATACTGAGCTTATTCATGTTGGCTCCTATGCTGCAGGCTGTGCGGTTGCTAAATCGTCTAACTTAATTTTAAGTAACGTATTGGCACCTTCTGTAGAAGCATCTAAAGCGCCTTGGTACTGACTTTTAGCCTGTGCTTTATCACCCTGAGCTAAAAATATATCACCTTTTATTTCAGAAACTTGTGCTTCAAAGCTCTGTGGCATTGACTGATTTAACGTTGCGAGTGCCTGATCAAATTGCTGTTGTGCCAATTGTACGCGTGCTAAACGGGTTAACGCAGTCGCCTTCAATTCCATGCTCGCGACGTTATCTGCAGCCCATTGTAGCTTTTGTGCCGCTACATCAAGCTGTTGCTTTTCAGTCGCTTCTTTGGCTGCCACAAATGCCGCTAATATAGCGTAGTTTGAATCACTATTTTCTTTAACAAAGCTTTCGCTTGAAGCCAACACATCATCACTTTCAACAAATTGATTGTATGCATTTGACGCAGCTTCTGCACTATCGATTTGACTTTGGTTATAGGCTTTCCAACCATATAAGCCACCCAAACCAATTACAATGCCCAACGCTAAAGACACGCCATTTTCACGGAAAAATCGCTTTATGGCTTCAGCCTGTTGTTCTTCTGTTGAGTAAATTTCCATTATAACCTCTTATACTGTCAGTGCTTGTAAAAGGATTTTCACCTCATCAAGCGTCACTGTTACTTGTTCTTTTTGTTCTCGCAGATATTTAACGGTGACTGTGCCTTGCGCTAATTCTTCTTCACCGAAGATCAACGCAACGACAGCATCACTTTTATCTGCGCGTTTTAATTGCTTTTTAAAATTACCACCACCGGCATGCACCATAACACGCAAGCCCGATACTTCATTGCGTAACTGTTCAGCGATAACAGGAGCTTGAATACTCGCCTCATCACCCATTGCGGCAACATAAACGTCAGCATTGCGACGTATATCTCCAACACATTCAAGTTCTTGTAACATTAATACCAATCGCTCAAGACCCATGGCAAAACCAACTGCTGGAGTTGCTTTACCACCAAGTTGTTCTACCAAACCGTCATAACGACCACCAGCACACACCGTGCCTTGCGCGCCCAAACTATCCGTAACCCATTCAAAAACCGTACGATTATAATAATCTAAGCCACGAACCAACTTTTCATTAACCCGGTATTCGACGCCAGCTGCATCTAAACGTTCACATAAATTTTTAAAATGAGCTTGAGATTCATCATCCAAGTGCTCAGAAAGTTTTGGCGCTTGCTCTAAAACAGCTTGCACATCAGGGTTTTTACTATCTAGAACACGCAGTGGGTTAGAGTGCATGCGACGCTTACTATCTTCATCTAACTGCTCGATATGCGACTCTAAGAATGCGACTAAGGCATCTCGATATTGTGCTCGAGCTTCATTCGAGCCCAAAGAATTTAGCTCTAAACGCACATACTGGCTAATACCAAACGTTTTCCATAAACGCGCCGTTAGTAAAATGACTTCAGCATCGATATCAGCACTGGCTATACCAAATGTTTCTACACCAAACTGATGAAACTGACGGTAACGACCTTTTTGTGGACGCTCATGCCGAAACATTGGCCCCATATACCAAAAGCGTTGCTCTTGGTTATACAATAAACCGCTTTGATTACCAGCCCGTACGCATACAGCGGTACCTTCAGGGCGTAAAGTGAGACTATCACCACTGCGGTCTTCAAAAGTGTACATTTCTTTTTCAACGATGTCGGTTACTTCACCGATCGAGCGTTTAAATAAATCAGTAGACTCAACAATAGGAAAACGGATCTCTTGATAACCATAAGACGCCACCGTTTTGCGCAATGTATCTTCTACTTTCTGCCACACTTGCGTTGTACCAGGTAGGCAGTCGTTCATACCACGAACTGCTTGAATTTGTTTTGCCACTGAAATTCCTAAATAAATCTGTTTTTTATCAATGCGATCGCCGCAAAGTATCTGACTTGCGTAAAAAATGAATCGCTCATTATACCCAAACCGACTGAAAATGCGACCTACGACGAAGACTGACCCATTGCTAACATAAGAATGCTATTTGAGTAATACCTTTGAACTTACTCAACAATCTTAATATCTATTTCTGGTTGCTGTTCTTTTTTGGCAACGAAATCTCGCACTTGCGACTCTAGTTGCTCAACAATATTATCGTTATCAATGCGCAACTTTTGACGTTCACCGTTGATATATAAACCCGAACGGCGATTTGCACCTGCAAGGCCTATATCACTGATAAGTGCCTCTCCAGGGCCATTAACAACGCAGCCAATGACAGATACTGAGATAGGTGTGATGATGTCTTCAAGTCGCTCTTCAAGCTGGTTCATCGTATTAACTACATCAAACTCTTGACGTGAGCAACTCGGGCAGGCGATAAAGTTTATACCGCGAGAACGAATACGTAGCGACTTTAAGATATCAAAACCTACCTTGATTTCTTGTACAGGGTCTGCAGCCAATGAAACTCGTAATGTATCACCAATTCCTTCAGCTAGCAGCATACCTAATCCGACAGCAGACTTTACTGAACCCGATCTAAAACCACCCGCTTCAGTGATCCCTAAGTGCAGAGGTTGATCAATTTCTTTTGCCAATAAACGATAAGCCCCCACTGCTAAAAACACGTCAGAAGCCTTCACTGACACTTTAAACTGGTCAAAGTTAAGGCGCTGCAATATTTCAACATGACGCATTGCTGACTCAAGCAATGCCTCTGGTGTTGGTTCTCCATACTTTTCTTGTAAGTCACGTTCCAAAGAACCACCGTTTACCCCAATTCGAATTGGAATGTTACGCTCAGATGCTGCATCAACCACCGCCCTAATTCGATCTTCAGAACCAATATTACCAGGATTGATACGCAAGCAGTCTGCACCATATTGTGCTACTTTTAACGCAATACGATAATCAAAATGAATATCTGTAACCAGTGGGACATCTACTTGCTCTTTAATGCTTTTGAATGCTTCAGCCGCATCCATTGTTGGTACAGATACTCGCACAATGTCCGCTCCTGCCTCTTCAATTGCACGAATTTGCGCAACTGTAGCATCAATATCAAGCGTATTTGTATTTGTCATTGATTGCACTGCAATCGGTGCCCCGTCTCCGATAGGAACATGCCCTACATTAATGCGGGTAGATTTTCTGCGCTTTATTGGAGATTCTGAAAACATAGAAGGTTACTCTGCTAACGGTAATTTAAATTTTGCTAAACGATTGCGAGGAAGAGCGGATAAGTCAACCAATTGACCATCCAGTTCTACATCAACGACTTGATGTTTACCCAACACCACTGAAAAAGGCGCTTTTCCCTGTACTGTCATGGTATAACCGGCTTTTTTAACCCCAAATGCAATTCGCTGCTCGGTCGCATCAAAAATCTCAACCCAGCTATCATCACTAAAACGCATAATGATAGTACTTAAAGATGCATCTTTTTTATTTGCCATAGGTTGGGAGGGTAATTTCTCTGCTTGTGGCTGTTCAGCCACTTGCACAATAGCAGAATGGTCATCCAAAAGTGTTGTTTGAGGGCTTACTTGTGTGTTGTCTTTATCTAATATGTTTGCGGTGTTAACAGCAGAACTTTGCGCAGCTGTATCAGGGATTTCTTTAACAGTTTCAACATTTTGTTCAATTACAGTTTGCTGCTCAACTGATTTAGATACTGTTCTTTGAGGAGCTGTTTGTCCATTGCTGTCTGTTAGGTTACCGCTAGTTTGCCAATACCAAATGCCTGAAGAGCCCAGTACTATCGCTAAAATTAAGTAGCTAAAAATCATTAAACGATTGTCACTGGCTTCTTTTTCCGTACGACGAGAAAAGCTTTGCATTTTCTTAGTTGGTTCTGGAGCTTTAGGCGCATCCATAAGCTCAAGTAAGTGATATGCATCTAAACCAAGTAAACCGCTATAACTTTTGATATAACCACGAACAAAAGTCACAGGCCCTAAGTCTTGATATTCATCTTGTTCTAACTTCGTTATTTGCAACGTTGTTAACTTCAAACGCTGCGCCACATCTTCAATACTTAATTCAGCAGCTACTCTAGCTGTATGAAGCGATTGCCCTATGGTAGGCGTTTGTTCTTCCATTTCGATGTTTTCTTGTTTCATAAAACGTAACTATCAGGGTCCACTATCAGTAATCCATGACCTTCTTTTAAGGCCACATCCGGTGTTAAATCATTCCATCGCATTAAATTATCGATCAGCAATCCATGTTGAGTCGCTATTTTGAACAAAGTATCACCCGCTTTTATGGCATGTATGATGGTAGGGTTATTGAGATAAATAGTTTGACCAGCCACCACTTTATCTGATTCGCTTAAATTATTCCAACGCAGTAAATCTACCAGCTTAATATCATATTTCACTGATAAACTAAATATATTCTCGCCCACTCCCATTATATGGAACGGCACATCAGGGGCGCGTATTTTTTCATTTATCAACTGCATGCTGTGCGTATTTAATTTAGAAAAATTACGTGTTTTCACAACAGTTCCAGAGTTAGGTTCAAATCGCACATCATTTGGATTAGGCTCATAAAAACGAACAACACCCGTTGTTGTATTATTGCTTGTAAGAGCGCTTGTCGTCGATACCTCATGAACCTGCTCTGTTGCCTCCAAAGCAGCCTCTTCAACCTGTTCGCTCGCTATAGTAGTTTCATTGCCTGAATGCGCAGTGAACTTAGCCTTATTACTACGTAAAGACTGGCTACTACTGGGCACACTCTGCGCACCTAAATCATTTACTATTTTACGCTTAATTTTTATCTTTGGTTGATGTGACACACGCGATGGTGATTTCTGCGTTATTTTTTTTAGTTGAGCAATACGATACTGCTCTTTTAACCGAACAAACTCGCTGTTTTTTGTGTTTTCATTCAACAAAGCTCTTGCTTGAGACGACTCAGGGTAAGTTTGAATTAATAGGTCTGCAATTTCTTGCGCCTTTTGTAAATGCCCCATACTAACATGTACTAAATATTGTAACTGCATACTGCGCGGCGAAATAAACCCTTTCTCCGAATAGTTCTCTAATACACCTTTAGCTTGGTGCAAGTCACTTTTGGCATAAAACAAGGCTGCTAAGCCAATCAAAGCTGACTGGCTACGACCATCATGTGCGATGGCGCTATTTAAATAATCTTCAGCTGTAGAGAAGTTATCTTGTTTAATTTCGCATAACGCTAAGTTTTCGTAACTGCGAGATACACCTAAGTAACTCGGTACGTCTATGGCCTTAAAGAACTGCTCACTCGCAACTTTATATTTGCCAATTCGGCACAAAAATGTGCCGTAATTATTTAACGTATTTGGATCATCGGGGTCAAGGTGCAATGCTTTTTGATAAGCTTTTTCTGCTCGCTCCTCTTCACCGACCAACTCATAATAATAGGCTAAGGAGTAATGACCTTGAGGTAACTCAGGTGCTAATCTTAATGCTTTTTCTAAATTATACTTGGCTTGGCTGTTATTGCCTGCTCTTAAATATTGCAGTGCCAATGTAATACGAGTTTTTGCCGCTTCTTGATTATTAACTTCATTTCTGACATTTGGTTTATTGCGGGTAACAGAGCTTGTCTCAGTCACACACCCAGCTAAAAAACTCACAGCGACAAAAGAAATAAAACAAGCACGCATGCACAACCCTTTATGTAATAACATTGAGTCCTTATACTACCTAAAAGTCCTTATGATTCATCTATTTTTTACCATAAGAACGTATTTAAAGTGCAATCTGCTATGTTATTACAGCACTAACCCAGCATTAGCTTGGGTTGACCTGCACTGCAATGGCATTATCGTCACGTTGCTGCTTTTTAGCCAGACGCTTTGTTCTATCCACAACATCGCCTACTAACTGGCCACATGCCGCATCAATATCGTCTCCACGTGTGCGGCGCACAATACAGGTTAAACCTGCCGCTTGCAGCACTTTTGAGAACCTGTCTATGCGACTGTTACTAGAACGGCCATACTCGTTACCAGGAAACGGGTTAAATGGAATAAGGTTAATCTTAGATGGTGTGCCTTTTAACACTTTTACCAATTCATGCGCATGATCAGTGCTGTCGTTCACACCTTGCAACATGACATACTCTATGGTGACATCTTTGTTCGCTTTTGAGCCATCGATATAACGACGACATGCTGCCAAGAATTCTTCAATTGGGTATTTTTTGTTAATTGGTACAAGTACATCACGCAAGTCATTATTTGGCGCATGCAAAGAGATAGCCAAGGCCACATCAATTTTTTCTTTCAGAATATCAAGCGCAGGTACTACGCCCGAGGTACTCAACGTGACGCGACGTTTTGACAAGCCAAATGCCCAATCATCCATCATCAATTCCATCGCAGGAACAACGTTGTTGAGGTTTAAAAGCGGCTCACCCATGCCCATCATAACAACATTAGTTACTGGACGCTTAGTGCTATCACCATCGTGTAGACCAATGTCTTTGGCAACACGCCAGACCTGACCAATGATCTCAGACACTTTTAAGTTACGGTTAAAGCCTTGCTGTGCTGTTGAGCAAAAAGTACATTCCAGCGCACAGCCTACTTGTGACGACACACATAATGTTGCACGGTCTTTTTCTGGGATCCAAACAGTCTCGACTTCTTGACCGCCATCAAGTAATAATGCGTACTTTATGGTGCCATCACTGGCAACCTGCTTCACTGAAATCTCAGGCGCTACAATTTCACATTCCGCCGCTAACTTAGCTTTGAGCTTTTTATTAACGTTACTCATTTGCTCAAAGTCGTCGATACCAAAATGATAGATCCATTTCATCACTTGATCAGCACGAAACGGCTTTTCACCGTAAGAAGCAAATAACTCACGCATTCCTTCTCGGTTTAAATCAAGTAAATTAATCTTTTTTTCAGTACTGGCCATGAAACAACCTCAATTCAGGTGACGGTATAACAATAGTAAGCTAGCCGCGGATTGTACAAAAAATACACAGCAATAACAATCTTAACTCTCGTGTTTTGCTAAATGCTCAAAGTGCTATTCACTAAACCTTTAGCAAAACAAAACAGGGAAGAAAAAGGGCCCAAAAGCCCTTATTTCATGCACACTCTCGAAATTAACGAGTACGTGGGCAAAGCTCTTCTTCAGCGAAGAAGTAAGCAATTTCGCGCGCAGCTGATTCAGGTGCATCTGAACCGTGTACCGCGTTTTCATCAATGCTGTCTGCATAGTCAGCACGTAAAGTACCAGCTAGTGCTTCTGCAGGGTTAGTTGCACCCATGATTTCACGGTTTTTAAGTACTGCGTTCTCACCTTCAAGTACCTGAACCATTACAGGGCCAGATGTCATGAAAGAAACTAAAGCACCAAAGAAAGGACGCTCTTTGTGCTCAGCGTAGAAGCCTTCAGCTTTCTCTTGAGAAAGGTGAACCATCTTAGAAGCAACGATCTTAAGACCAGCTGATTCGAAACGGTTATAGATTGCACCAATGTGGTTTTTAGCTACCGCATCAGGCTTGATAATTGAAAAAGTACGCTCTAAAGCCATCTTCTTTGCTCCAAAATAGTTTGTGATTATTGACGGGCGCGAATTATACGCGTTTTAGCTGCAAAAACCTACTACATTTGCTTGTTAAGTTGCAAGGTTTATACGCCAGCGAAGATGATCTCTAGCAAAACAATTTATGATCTACATCAAAACCGCTATTTAGCATTTTACTTATACTGCGCCGTTTTTAGATTTTGAGTCAATTTTGACCCCAACAGCTGGCTTGCACCCAGTTCAATGATGAGGTTTTACCATGTTTATACCTGAGCTCCTTTCGCCTGCGGGTAGTTTAAAGAATATGCGTTACGCTTTTGCGTACGGTGCTGATGCTGTTTATGCTGGACAACCTCGCTATAGTTTACGCGTACGTAACAATGAATTTGATTTAGACAATCTCGCGCTAGGTATCAATGAAGCCCACCAACAAAATAAAAGGCTCTATGTAGTATCGAATATTGCGCCACACAATAAAAAAGTAAATACATATTTGCGAGATATTGAGCCTGTGATTGCCATGCGACCGGATGCATTGATCATGTCAGATCCTGGCTTAATTATGTTGGTGCGAGATAAATGGCCTGATATGCCCATACACTTATCTGTACAAGCCAATGCAGTAAATTTTGCAAGCGTACAGTTTTGGGCTAAACAAGGGATTGAACGAGTGATCTTATCTCGTGAGTTGTCATTGGAAGAAATTGCTGAAATTCGTGCACTGTGCCCAGAAACTGAATTAGAAGTATTTGTGCATGGTGCGCTGTGTATGGCCTATTCTGGTCGCTGTTTGCTGTCGGGTTATATCAATAAACGCGATCCAAACCAAGGTACTTGTACCAATGCCTGTCGTTGGGAATATGACGTTAAGTTAGGCAAAGAAACGCAAACGGGCGACATAGTTCATAAAATCGACCCAAAATCAGTGATCCCTACTTTGGGTGAAGGCCAACCTTCTTCAGAAGTATTTATGCTTGAAGAACCTGGCCGCCCCGGCGAATATATGCCGACTTTTGAAGATGAACACGGCACTTATATCATGAACTCCAAAGATTTGCGTGCCGTACAATATGTAGAGCAGCTCACAAAAATGGGTGTGCATAGTTTAAAAATAGAAGGCCGTACCAAATCATTTTATTATGTCGCGCGCACAGCTCAAGTGTATCGTAAAGCCATTGATGACGCAGTCGCTGGCAAACCATTTGATCCTAGCCTGATGCGTACGCTAGAAAACCTAGCACACCGTGGTTACACCGAAGGCTTTTTAAAACGCCATGCACACCAAGATTATCAAAACTATGAATACGGCCACTCAGTCTCTGACAAGCAACAGTTTGTAGGAGAAATACTCGGGCGTCATGATAATGGCTTGGTAGAAATTGATGTTAAAAATAAATTCTGTACCGGTCACAGTTTAGAACTCATGACACCACAAGGTAATATTGCGTTTAACCTTGAGCACATGGAGAACAAAAAAGGTGAACGTATTGACGATGCAAAAGGCTCTGGTCATATCGTAAAAATTCCTTTGCCTGAAGATATCAACCTTGATCATGCAATACTTTTGCGCAACCTAGATCATAATCAAAATACGCGCAATCCATTTAAAAAGGCCTAACCATGGCCCTGATGATTAACAACAAATGCATCAACTGCGACATGTGCGATCCAGAATGCCCCAATCAAGCAATTTATTTTGGTAAGAAAATCTACGAGATAGACCCAGATAAATGTACTGAATGTGTAGGTCATTATGATAAGCCGACATGTATTAGTGTCTGCCCAATTGACTGTATTAAGCCAGACCCAAACCACAAGGAAGACTTAGACACATTGGCTGAAAAGTATTTACGTTTGACCAGACAAATCTAACCCATAAAGCTGAACTAACTTTGTTACAAGCTAGCTCAGCTTTTCCGGTAGTGTTTAAGCAAAAGCACTTACACCTACAGGTTTGAGTTAGAACTTATACTCAATACCTAAACCTAGGTAATCACGCTCAACTTGATTGTCACCGTCAAACGTTGAGTAGAAGCCATATAATTTTGTGACTTTGTTAAGCTTATGGTCGATGCCAATTGATACACCATCTAGCTTGTCACCTTGATCAAAATCGATGACTTGGTACTGTGCTTTGAGTGTATTTGCACCAAAGCTGTATGCAGCGTTTAGCATATAACCATCCGCTTCTTCTGAACCATCCACTTTTTCTTGGGTTTGGAACATGGCACCGAGTTTAAAGTCAGCAACTTTACCTTGCACGGCAAAACGAACGGCGTCACGTCCATTCACTTCACTATCGATTGCAACGGCTGCATAAATAGCACTTTTATTTAACTTACTATCACCGTAAGTCAATGCAGTTGAGTAGCCGTTTTCACCGTCTTTGTTATCTTCAGCAATAAAAGTCCCCAGAAACTTAAAGCCATTAAAGCTGGTAGATTTGTACGAAATTGAGTTACCTAGACGGTTTTCGCCTTTAAATAGGTTTTTAATATCACCTTCTAAATCATTAAATAGGTCAAGTTTGCCTTGAGATTGTTTATAAGCCGTATCATTTCTACCAATCACAACCTCACCAAAATTGCCTTTAATACCAACATATTGGTTACGCGCGGTGATATTATCTTTACCATTTTTTGAGTCGGCGTCAGACACATCCACCTGAAACTCTAGTTTATAGATAACCTCTAAACCACCTTCTAACTTTTCTGCGCCTTTAAAGCCAAGACGCGACGCATTACTTTTTATTTCAGTGGCAGAGCCTTCACCATCATCACTAGATTGCAGTGAAACGTTCGCCTTACCATACACTGACACATCCGCGTAGGCATTTAATGAAAGTGCACTCAATACAGAGAACAAAAGTGCAGAATTAGTTAGTTTCATGTGTATTTCCTCAATATCGCAACACGTAAGTTTTTTAAACATGCGCAGTGTGCCAGCGCTTAATGACAAAAATATTACACTCAAGTAATTTAAGTAATAAAAAAGACTTAAAAGTGAAATCTTTTAGAAGCATTTAAAAATAAGCCTTTAAATATAATACCTTAAAAACATTACCCAAAATAAAAACATGTCACAAATAAAACATTAAAATGACATCATGCAAGTGATTCGAGTAATTTTGTAATGGTTTCTATCTGCTCTTTTTGCTCGTTATCTTTGTGGTATGCAATAAATATTTCTCTTGATACCTGTTCAACACAGTTTATATGAAACAACTTACCCTGCTCTATCATGTCATGTGCTAATGCGTGTGGAATAAAAGCGCTGCCGCCACATTGCATGATTAAATCAAGTGCAATTCGTCCTGTACTGGTTCTAAAATAAGGAGGGGTGCTACCAGAGAACTGTTTGGCATGCCAAAGTGAAAAAGCCGTTCCCCAATCCACATATACATACTGGTTATTAAAAAATGCCAAGGCATCTTCACATTCAAACGTACTGACTGGAATAATAGCCAGATCACGAATCGACTTTACAACCAATTCATCGACTTTGGGGGGATCAAACAACACAGCTAAGTCCAAAGTACGTTCAAGCAACAACCTAGTACTTTCTTGCTGCGCTTTCACTTCTGCCACCAACGAAACCCCGGGCATAGCGGCAACTATATTATTAATACCAAATTGCAAAAATGCATCCCAAATATTAGGGGTACCAGATAACGCTAATTGCTTATGCATATTGCTTGCTAAAGCCACATCTACTTTGGCTCGCTGCATTCCTGTTAATATCATGGTTGCATGGGGTAATAAGCGCTCTCCTGGGGCCGTTAACTGGATATTATTGCGCTGTCGAATAAATAAATTAACCCCTAAACTCTGCTCTAGTTGGCGAATTCTAAAACTGACAGCGGACTGAGTAATATATAAATTTTCAGCCGCACGACCAAAATGGCGGGTTTTAACCACTTCTACAAAAGTCTTTAAAAGATCTATGTCCACTTTTGCTCCTTACGATAAAAAAAATTGTTTAAAAAAAGCACAATCTTGTTCCATACTCCATCCAATATCAATGTGAGGATTGAGTTATGGATCAGAATCTAATCAACTTACGTAACGCTTTTGTAAGCTCCCGCGCCTTTTACGATGACGCAAACTTTCCCAGAGGCTTTAGCCGAAGCGGACACTTTACACTCTTAGAAGCACAGGTCCTAGAGCAACATGGCGTGCTTCTTAAAAGCTTATACAATAAACAAAGCGAACCACAAAATAGTTTTCAACTTCAGTTTGTTAATGTGATGGAGCAAGGAATACCTTCGAGCAATATTATTGAGCGTACTTGGACCAAGTATCTCAAACTCACAACCTGTAAGAATAAGTTTCATACCTTGTTTGGCCGCTCAAGATCAGTACCTGATTCATATGCTCCTCAATATAGTAGCGCTGATGACGATCTTTAATACCTAAGGGTGTCAATTCTAGGCACCCATATTTCTTCATTTCACTTATCCCATAGCGTATCGTATATGTTCAGAATGGTCTAAACTTAACAAGCTAACTACTTTGTAGGATTGCATTTGTTAGCAGATCAGTTTAAAACTTACATGTGCGAAGAATTATAACAAGGCGGGAATAGTGACCCATCGAATACTTATTATTGAAGATACTCCTGCAATTGCGCGCGTGCAAAAACACATTGCCATTTCATGTGGCTATGAAGCTCACGTAGCACAATCACTTGAACAAGCAGAAGCACTAATCAATAAACATCAGTACTTTTGCGCAGTTGTAGACTTTATTTTACCTGATGCACCAAATGGTGAAGCAATACCCGTCACCATCGAAGCCGAAATTCCCACCATTGTTATGACTGGAAATATTGACAATCAGACAAGGGAAACGGTAGATAAGTACCCTATTATTGACTATATAACAAAAGAGAATAAACAAGCTTACCACTATCTAAAAAAGCAACTAGCTCGCTTACCTCGTAATGAAGATGTCAAAGTGCTTGTAGTTGAAGACTCTCGCCACGCCAGAATGTACATCAGTAGCCTACTCTACAGACATAAATACCAAGTGTTAGAAGCTGTTGATGGTGTTGATGCCCTAGAAGTATTACAGCAAAACCCAGATGTTTCGGTCATTATCGCTGACAATGAGATGCCAAGAATGAATGGCGACGAACTATGCGCTGAAATTCGTCGTTTATACAGCAATGAGGATAAAGTGATCATTGGCGTGTCAGGTTCAAACTCTCCTCATTTGTCAGCCCGATTTTTAAAAAGCGGTGCTAATGATTATTTACGAAAACCATTTAATGCGGAAGAGTTTTATTGTCGGTTGAGTTTAAACGTCGATATGCTTGATCACATTGCAACCATTAGACTTCAAGCAAATACCGACTACTTGACCAAACTGCCAAATCGTAGGTACTTTTTTGGACAAGCAAATCAAGCACAAAAAATACGCACGGTAAAACAACAAATTAGCCAAGTGGCAATGATAGATATCGATCATTTTAAGCGTATAAATGATGACCATGGCCATGATGCAGGCGATGATGTACTGGTAGCCATCGCAAAAACTTTTGATAAATTTTTTGCCAATGAGCTAGTCGCACGCTTAGGAGGCGAAGAGTTTGTTATTTATTTTCTACATAACAGTTCTGAAGAAAACCTTGAGTCTCTGAAGAAGTTTAGACAATATATAGAGCTCAATAGCTCGTCTTTTACTCCCCATAAGATACCCTTTACCATTTCCATTGGACTTGTATCTAAGCATGAAGCAAAAATTGATGAGTTATTAAAAGAAGCCGACAAAAAACTATATGAGGCAAAAGAACTAGGCAGGAACAAAGTCGTTTCCTAGCTACTTTTACCTATCAGCACTTTGCATATTAGCTTTGCTGCGGTGCTTTTTTCTGCTTACGCGCTTTGCGTGCCCATTGGTAAGAGTCCCAACTAAACAATGCCAGTGCCCCCCAAATAAATGCAAAAGTAACAATACGCTGTGCAGAGAACTCTTCACCATAAAACACGACCGCTAGCACAAACATCAAGCTAGGACCAATATATTGAAAAAAGCCTAAGGTTGAGTATGGTATGCGCTTAGCTGCGGCGGTAAAACATAATAATGGTAACGTCGTAACAATACCGGCACTAATTAGCAGGATATTAACTGCATTACTATTTACTGTTAAATCTGAGGTAGCTGTCGGTGAAGCAAAAAACCAATAAGCGGCTGCAAATGGTAATAAAATAGCGGCCTCTAGCAGCAAACCAGGCAAAGATTCAACGGGTACTTTTTTACGAATTAAGCCATATATCGCAAAAGAGCACGCCAATGCAAAAGCAACAACAGGGAAAGAGCCAAAACTCACCACTTGAATCACTACCCCAACAACCGCTAAACCGACAGCAACTAATTGCCACTTTCTCAGTCGTTCAGCTAAAAAGAGCATACCCAACAAAACATTCAATAACGGATTAATATAATAACCAAGGCTCGCATCCAGCATATGCCCATTATTCACAGCCCAAATGAATAGTCCCCAATTAAAGCCCAGAAGACAAGCACTGATACACAACATAATCATTAGTTTTGGTTTCTTAACAATATGTTGTACTTTATGCCACTGCTTTAGCAACACAATGATGATAGCAATAAACAACGCAGACCATATTACGCGATGAACCAAAATCTCCACTGCACCAATAAAGTCAATTTGCTTAAAATAAATAGGTGCTAAGCCCCACATTAAGAACGCTAAAATCGCAAAATAATAGCCTTTTTGCGTTGCACTTTGTTGGCTCATATCATCCCCTCAATAATTAAGGGCGCATTATACCTGTTTTACATATCCTTATTAGTCAATTTAAGGTAAGAGTTTTGTTAATACGATAAAGTGCATTAGAGAAAGAGACTGAATAACTTTAAAGTAAAAAGCACTAAAGCCCCTTAAGTTATTAAGTCGTGTTTATCGTTGAGGTATTAGCTTTGTTTAACATTAAACTAAGTTCAATTACCCCACTAAATATGTCCCTGTCCCAAAAGCAATTTGTAAATTTTGCTCATTATGTAACTCCATTCGACAGACACATACTTTGTTACCAGATCGGATCAATGTTGCGCTGGCAATAAAACTCTCACCTCGCCCTGGGCGTAAAAAATCAGTACGAATATCGATTGTGCCCAATGTGGCTAACTTATGAGGTACATTGCATAGTTCCTCGTCTGGTAGCTTGTTGATAATAGAGGCAGCAGCGAGCATACCTCCCACATTATCTAGTACAGCTGAAATAACTCCACCATGTAAAATCTTTTGTGTTGGGTTACCTATAAATTCATCTTTCCATGGCAGCTCAATCATTGCACACTTCGCATTTAACGTGTGTATTGAAATTCCTAATAATCGATTAAACGGCATTTGTTCAACAAAAATGTTGCCCACTTGATTAATTAATAATGATCTATCCATACTTTGCTCACAAAACTCATCAGACCAGTAAAAGTTATGCTTTAATCGCATATTTTGCAAGCGCTAAAAGTTACAGACAAGTGAAGTAAAAACCTCTAAAATGCTCGGCGATGGAAAACCTAGCGCTTAGTTCAAAACAAACCAATACACACACTGTGCTCAAAGAAATCTTTGGCTACAGTGAGTTCCGTGATGGCCAAAATGCCGTGATCAACGCGGTGCTTGAAGCAAAAGACGCCTTAGTATTGCTCCCTACAGGCGGCGGGAAATCACTTTGTTATCAAATTCCCGCATTAACCTTACCTGGACTCACCGTGGTGATATCACCACTCATTTCGTTAATGCAAGATCAAGTTGCACAGCTACAGGCACTAGATATAAAGGCTGAATTTGTCAATAACAGCCTTACTTTTGAGCAACAGCAAAATATTTATCAGCGTCTGCACCAAGGTGATATAAAGTTACTTTACGTGGCCCCTGAAAAAGTGCTTCAGTACGAATTTAAAGAGCGTTTGAGGCATTTGAACATTAGCTTATTTGCGATTGATGAAGCCCATTGTGTGTCTCATTGGGGTCATGACTTTAGGCCACATTACTGTCGTTTAAGCGAACTAAAACAACACTTTCCTGTTGTTCCAATGATGGCACTAACTGCCACCGCAGATACAGCTACTCGCAGAGACATTGTTCTACAGCTTGGTCTAAACCAGCCGTACATTCATACAGGCAGCTTTGACAGGCCAAATATTCGCTACACCATCGAAGAAAAATTTAAACCTCTTTCACAACTAATGCGCTACCTTAAAACTCAAAAAGGACAAAGTGGCATTATTTATTGTACTAGCCGCAAGCGCGTAGATGATATATCGCAAAAGCTTGCCGATGCGGGTTTTAATGCAGCAGCCTATCATGCAGGAATGAGTAACGAGCAACGCCAGTTTGTACAAACTGCGTTTTCCAGAGATGATATTCATATTGTTGTCGCAACCGTTGCTTTTGGCATGGGTATAAACAAATCAAATGTGCGTTTTGTATTGCATTACGATATCCCAAAAAGTATTGAGGCCTACTACCAAGAAACTGGACGTGCTGGCAGAGATGGACTGGCAGCAGAAGCCATTATGTACTTTGACCCTGCTGATATTGGTCGTGTTAAACGCTTTTTTGAAGATATTGAAGATGAGCACCGACGCCGTGTAGAAGAACAACGCTTTAATGCCATGGCCAGTTTTGCCGAAGCGCAAACTTGTCGTCGGCAAATTTTACTCAATTATTTTAGTGAATATCAAAGAGAACCATGTGGTAACTGTGATATTTGCCTTAACCCACCAAAGCGTTTTGATGGCACATTAGTAGCGCAACAAGCGCTATCTTGCGTCTATCGTGCAGAGCAACGTTTTGGGTTGGGATATATTGTTGATGTGCTACGTGGTGCCAATACGAGTCGTATCCGCGATAACCAGCACCACGCGTTAAGTACTTATGGTATCGGAAAACAACATAGTAATGAGTACTGGCTCAGTGTTCTTCGCCAGCTCATTCACCACGGTTTGCTAAATCAAGACATTACTCAAGGTGCAAGCTTACACCTCACTGAAGCTGCAAGAGCCGTATTAAAAGGTGAATATTCATTACAGTTAGCTGAGCCAAGACTGCAAGCCAAGCACATTTATCAAGATAAACTGGCGCAATTTAATTATGATAAAAAGCTGTTTGCTAAACTACGTAGTTTGCGAAAACAGCTAGCAGATGAAGATGATGTGCCACCATATGTGGTATTTAACGACAAAACACTCGCAGAAATGGCACAGATTATGCCGACCAACGATAGCGAGTTTTTAAAAGTTTCAGGCGTAGGATTTACCAAACTAAGTAAATATGGTGCACCATTTATGCAACTAATCCGCAACTACCTTGCTGCAAGCTAATCATTAGAGAGTATATATGAGCAACATTGAACTTGATTCAGAACACCAAGTTTTAATTATCACGCCAAGTTGCCTGCCTGCTGCTGATGAATTTGAGCTTTGGGGAGAAATATTTTTACATAATCCAAAGCATATCCAAATGCTCGAATTCTCTCAAGGCGTTGACCGTCACCAATGGCGCTTTAGCTATACACAACACAATTTTAATTTAAACTTTGAACACTACAGCGATAGTATTTGGATTGCGCCTGAAGGTGCTGACTCACTCTCCAGCTTAATTAATTTAGCACAATTATTTCTATCAAATTCTTAATTATCAAATAGACTTACAGATAAAGGTTTAGCTATAGTAACAAATTCATAAGACTAAATAACTCTTTGGGAGCTGCAAATGAAAGCACTGACATGCAATCTATTTATTGTCATTATCAGCACCCTTACAAGCACCTATACCTGTGCGAATAATATCCGTGAAATAACACAGAGCTGCTCTAATCAGCGACCTGCCGAGGCACTTAATAACAACTTGAATAGGCAATTAGATAAAGCGCCTAAGTTACCCGATGAAGGTGATGCTAAACGTATAACACGCATTAGCTTTCACCAACTTAATGTATTTGATACCAGTTTACCCGAAGAGAATAACGCTTTATTTCGCTTCGCCAATCGTGCGCATATCACCACCAAACCAGAAGTGTTACGTAGCATTTTACTATTTAAAGAAGGCGAATCGTACTCCCAAAAAAGACTGGTTGAGTCTGAGCGTTTACTAAGAAATCAGAGCTTTTTGTATGATGCTCGTGTATTTGCCGAAGAAAACTGCCATGGCGACATAGAAGTAAGCGTGGTAACCCGTGACCTGTGGACTTTGTTACCTGAATTAAGCTTTAGCCGCAGTGGTGGCGAAAACTCATCTCGAATAGGTTTTAGAGAAACAAATTTATTAGGCTGGGGTAAGCGCTTATCTCTTACACAAACAAAAGACAAAGACCGCTCTGGTTACTTGTTTGTATACGACGACCCGCACATTTTATCAACACGCTATCGCGGTCGAATTGAGTATGCCGACAACAGTGATGGTAAACGTCACTATATCGGTGTGCATTACCCTTTCTTTTCCACAGAGACGCCATATAGTTACGGCATTTCAGATTTCAACAATCGCCGAATTGAGTCTTTATACCAAGCAGGCGAAGAAGTCTCTGAATATGAGCATTATAGTAAAATATCAGACGTATATCTTGGTGCGGCTAAGCAGTTTGCAAATGACTGGACACAACGCTTAAGTATTGGCTTTCGAAATCATGAGGATACCTTTAAGGCAACTAATGCTTCGCGCCTGCCAATAGCCCAAAATAGAAGGCTCACTTATCCATATATTCAAGCGCACTGGTTTGAAGATAACTATATAAAGGTTAGAAATTTTGACTCTATCTATCGTACCGAGGATCTGAATTTAGGGTGGAATATCAACGCCTCTATTGGCTATTCTGACAATCAACTTAGTGATGATCAAAACCATTTTATTTATAATTTTACCGTAGAAAAAGCCCACTATACTTCAAAACGTAGCCTCTGGCGCAGCGCTTTAGCACTCAATGGGCAATGGAATAGCGAACAAAACCGTGCCCGCAACATGATTTCTCAAGCGAGTTTTGAATACTACTTTAATAGCAGTTTATACCAATCTTGGTATGCCAAAGTACAGCTGAGATTTGCAAAAAACCTCACTGAAGATCTGCAATTAACACTTGGAGGTGAAACAGGCCTGCGAGGTTATCCAATAAAATACCAACATGGTAGTAAAAGTGTGTTAGTTAATTTAGAAAAACGCTATTACTGGGAGTATGACCTATTACAACTGTTTAAAGTTGGTGGCGCGGTATTTTTTGATATCGGCCGCGTACGCGGCAATACCTTAGTCGATAGCGACCCTAATTATCTCAAAAATGTGGGGATGGGTCTTCGTCTAGCTCCAAGTAGAGCCAATGCTGGGTTAGTGCTTCACCTCGATGTTGCAGCACCACTAAATGGACCCAATAACATTGATGGCGTACAATGGTTGTTTACTGTTAAGAATCGCTTTTAAGAACCTCAACGCTATGATATAAACATGCCAACCCATGCTATGAGATAAACTACCTTGCTTTACCTTACAGATATACTGAGCGAACAATATCGTGTTGTCATCACTATTTTTGTCGTGCTACTTTTTCCTATTCTATTTAAATTAAGCAGACGCCTGTTAGATAAAGTCACACAAGGGAAAATCGACACCCATCGCCAACTTAGAGCTGAATTATTACTAAAGATGATCACCGCAATGCTGCTATTGTGTTTATTGCTGGTGTTTTGGGGAATAGAACTCAAAGGCTTACTCGTGCTTGGTTCCTCCCTGTTTGCCATGCTTGGTGTTGCATTATTTGCAGGTTGGTCTTTGTTAAGTAATCTCACCTCATTTTTATTAATGTTTATACAAAACTATTGTCGCGTTGGTAACTGGGTACGCATTATTGATGGCGCAAACCATGTTGAAGGCTGTATCGTTGAGATGGGGCTGATGAATGTCGTGCTAAGAAATTTAGAGGGGCATCGCGTTATTTATCCTAATAACTTGTTTGTCACTCGCCCAGTATTAGTATTGTGTGATGAGCCAAAAAAACCTAAAACTCCCACAACAAAGCGAGTTTTAGGTCCAAAATAATAAATAGTGATGAGTAAAACAGTTAATTATTTAACTCAACACTATTGTCATTAGAATAGTTATTTTCACTTAACTCATCAATAAACGACTCTACTTGCTGCCCAACAATGCTATTTGCATGAGCAAAGTACGCTAAATGAAATACCGCATCACCTTCATTAACTAATGGCATTGTTTGTTGACCAATGACAATGCCACTTCTCGGGGCAAGCAACGCAAGTTCATTATTACCTAGTGGGTTATCAATGTAAGCAAGCACTTGGCCTTTACTTACTCGCTCTCCTAAATTAACTTGCGCACGCACAATACCATCAACTTCAGCCCTAACCCAACTAGTAGAGGCAGCAATCACTGCCTCAGGACCTTTTTTACGTCGCCGCCCTTTTAGCATTCTCAATTTTTTGAGTACATTTTCCACACCTTGCAAGCCCGCAGCTATCGCCAGCGGATCAAAACGCAGCGCTTCACCCGCCTCATACGTAATAACAGGAATATTGCGACTGCTTGCTTCGCTGCGCAATGAACCATTACGCAAAGAAGCATCGATGACTACAGGCGTACCAAACGCATGCGCAATTTCAGCAGTTGCGGGGCATGACAAGTTAGCTCGAATTTGTGGTAAGTTTGACCTGTGAATTGCTCCGGTGTGCAAATCTATAATATGCGTACATAAACTTGCCACTTGAGAGAAAAACATATGTGCCATTCTCGCCCCTAATGAACCACGAACAGAACCTGGAAAGCAGCGATTCAAGTCACGTCTATCGGGCAAATAACGTGACTTTTGCACAAAACCAAACACGTTTACTACAGGCACTGCGATTAAAGTGCCTTTGAGTTCTTGTACATCAACTTTAGCCAGCAATTGACGAACCACTTCAACGCCATTAAGCTCATCACCATGAATAGCGGCACAAACCAATACCACGGGACCCGCCTCTAAACCATTAACCACTTCAATCGGAATAGTCAACGGCGTGTGGGTATATAGCTTTGCTATCTCTAATGACAACGTTTTTCGCTCACCCACCCCAATAGTTGTATCTAATAGAGTAAAAGGTCTGTTTATTTTAGCCTTTGCCACGAGTTGCGGTCCTTTTTGAAGCTGCGTTCTTTTCAATAAACTCAATGATCATACCAGCAATATCTTTGCCGGTGGCTTTCTCAATACCTTCAAGTCCTGGAGAAGAGTTTACTTCCATCACCAATGGACCACGACTTGAACGCAGTAAATCAACCCCGGCCACATTAAGGCCCATTGCTTTAGCGGCCGCCACGGCTGTTTTGCGCTCTTCTGGTGTGATGCGTACTAAACTCGCACTGCCTCCTCGGTGCAAGTTAGAGCGAAACTCTCCTTCTTGCGCTTGACGCTTCATTGCAGCGATAACCTTATCACCGATAACAAAGCAACGAATATCCGCACCGCCCGCTTCTTTAATATACTCTTGCACCATAATATTGGCTTTGAGTCCCATAAACGCTTCGATAACACTTTCTGCGGCTTTACGTGTTTCAGCCAATACCACGCCAATACCTTGTGTGCCCTCAAGCAACTTAATTACCACAGGGGCTCCGCCAACCATCTCAAGTAAGTCTTTAACATCATCAGGTTTATTTGCAAACCCAGTTGTTGGCATGCCGACCCCTTTGCGAGATAATAATTGTAATGATCTTAATTTATCTCTAGAGCGTGAAATAGCAACAGATTCGTTCAGTGGATATACGCCCATCATTTCGAACTGGCGTAAGACCGAGCAACCATAAAAAGTAACTGATGCACCAATACGCGGGATCACCGCTTCAACATTAACTACTTTATCACCTTTAAAATGTACTTCTGGCTCTTGAGAGTTAATATTCATGTAACAGCGCAGCGCGTCTAATACTAAAATTTCGTGCCCGCGCTGTGTTGCCGCTTCAATTAAGCGACGCGTTGAGTAAAGTTGTTTGTTGCGTGATAAAATCGCTATCTTCATTGTTATTCCATTTCTTTAGTTAAGTACGAAGCGCTTGGGTCAACAACAATCCGTCCTGCCATCGCTGTGCGTCCTAATAACATTCTAAATTTCATGTTATCGCGGTTTGTCAGTGTTAATTCAATCGGCCAACTTTGCCCGCCAATTGTTACATTACTCTCTATAACATAGCGCATTTCTTTATGACCACCAGAGTCTGTAACTTGCCTTTCATCTTTTATTGGTGCTTCACAACAAATTTCTATATCTGCACGCTCTTGCTCTGGATGCAACCAAAACCTCACCCATGCTTGACCATGATTATCATACGTTTCAACTTTAAAAGCATGTAAACAAGAGGTACGTGCCCCTGTATCAACTTTGGCTTTAATACGCATAATCCCCAGCTCAGGCAAGGATAACCACTCACGCCAACCAACATGTATCATGTTCGACATATTCGCTCCTTAAAAAGCTGTGTTATACAGCAATATTCAGCATATAACAGTGAATCTTATTTATCCAAACAATTAAAAAATTACATTGAAGTATCAAGCATTTTGTACAACCATGATGAAAACACCTAAAAGGAAGATAAAGATGAATTCGGGTTTAGTTCATGCGGTACAATTAGATGGCTTAGGTGGCGCACAAACACTGTCTGATCTTGATAAAGTGACCCAATTACAATCACAAGACAAACTAATTTGGTTGCACTTTGATTATAGTCATGACGAAACAATTGAGTGGTTAAAGAGTCAGCACTTTATTGAGGAGTGGGAGTGGCAGGCAATGACAATGGATGCTACTCGCCCTCGTGTGGCACCTGCTGAAAGTGGCTTGTTGCTTTTTTTGCGTGGTGTAAATTTAAACCCTCAACAAAGCCCTGAAGATATGGTTTCTATACGCTGTTTTGTGAATGAGCACATCTTAATAACCTGTAGAAAACGTCAATTAATGTCAGCGCAAGATATACTCGCGTCTCTAAAAGCCGGGAAAGGCCCAAAGAACATCGCCGACTTATTAAGTACTTTGGTACAACGTCTCACTGCTAGGATGCAAGATGTGATCTACCAAATTGATGAGCAGCTAGACGCCTTTGAAGATACTTTAGATAATCAAGAGGAACATATTGATGCTAATTTACTCTCTACAACCCGTCGACAAACTATTGCACTAAAACGTTATTTAAAACCACAAAAAGTAGCCATTAGCGAATTGTTAGAATATCAGCCTGATTGGCTGAACGATACTGCAGCGCGAAAGTTAAACGAGGCCGATAATGCACTAAGTCGTTATGTTGAGGAGTTAGAGTCAGCCATTGAACGTGCCCAGGTTATTCAACACAGTTTATCAAACCAACTGAGTGAACAGTTAAATCAGCGTATGTATGTGATGTCAGTGGTAGCGGCATTGTTTTTGCCATTAGGGTTTTTAACTGGCCTTCTGGGCGTTAACATTGGCGGGATACCCGGTACAGAGTCACCTTATGCATTTGCACTATTTGTAACTACATTATGCTTATTAACGGGCAGCATCGGCTATTATTTTAGAAGAAAGCACTGGTTATAAATGGCAATTATATTTAATAGGCACTGGCGCTCTCGGCGGGGATCGAACCTGCAACTTAGCTTCCGGAGAGCTACGTGATATCCATTTCACCACGAGAGCGCGTCAGTGGCGATAATGATAATGGTATAGTAAAAAAAATACTAGCATTTGTGTGCTATATGGTTAATAAACCACCTGAAATTCAAAAAAATACTATACAAAACACAAAAAACACGATATTTAACTATGCTTATTGATACAGATGCTTAAAATGAGTACTGTAATCGGCTATGGCAATGCAACTGTCGCACTACTTTAACTAAAAAGCGTCGCTGCAATTTTATACCCCAAGAGGATTTTTAATTATGACCCCGATGACCACAGAGCAAGTCGCTGAATTTTTAGGTGTTAAGGTAGAGCGTGTAAAACGACTTGCCAGAGAAAACCTGCTAGTTGCAAAAGACCAAGACCCTCAAGGTCAACCAATTTTTGATAAATCAGATGTTGAAAAGTATAAAGAGTTAGCTCAACGTTTGGGTGGTATCTGAGACACCCATTGAGTTAATTGATGTCGCAAAGGAATTACCAAATCTGGGTAACCTCTGTGTTCGTACCACTGAATGCTCAAAAGTAAATAGCCAATCTGATACGCTGCAAGTTTATTGTAAGCGTATCTGGGCACTGGCTGACTCTGTAACTCAAAATAACGTGCCAGCATCGCGTTGCGCTGTTCTTCTGTAAGTTTAAAACTACTACTTAACGCTGCCAAATCAAAATAAATATCATTGTAGGCCGCATATTCAAAATCTATAATTTTAATATTTTGCTGATTATAAATGATGTTTTCTAACACCAGATCGTTATGACACAGCCCTATTGAAATAGGTAAAACTTCTAATGTAGTTATACACCAAGCTAATGCGTTTTTTATAGGCGATGCTAGGTTGTTGTCTAATGCTTTAAGCAGTGTAACCATACACAATGTAGGTAAGTGCACACTGGGCTTAAAGTGGTGAATAAACTGCACAGTTTTAATTAAATTATCACCTAATTGAGCCGGTGAATCCTTTCCTGGAATAAAAGAAAACACCGCAATACGTTGAGTTTCACACCAAGCGTGTACCTCAGACGTAAGATCATTATATTTTGCTAGCTGCTGCTGCGTTTGTAATGTAGCCACAGGTAAGTCGGTCCGATAGCTTTTTAACAGCAAAAAGCCAATAGAGGAATCAATCCAATAGTTATCATTGCTCAACCCCTTATTTAATGGCTTAAGTTGATAGACAACAATCTCTGGCAGCAGTTTACATAACTTTGCGTAAGCCTTTTTATTATCTAATTTACAACTGAGCAAGCGTTTTTCCCTTTTTACCTCGTAGCTTTCATACCAATATTTATAACCAACAAATGCCATCAGCGTGTACAAAACAGCTAAAGCGAGTGTTGGGTAATAGCCTTTTATAAAATATAAATACATCGGCGCGACATTAATAACAATCCAATAAAGCCAGTTTTCAAGCACCTTTTTTACCACTAAGTAGGTCACAACAACCGCAAAGCACAACGTAAAACTCTCAAAATAACTAAGTACAATATAACTAGAATAAATACTTGCAGTTGCTCCCAAAAGCAAAGCTGCGAGTGAGGTAAGCACAATAATACAGATATGCACCCTCATAGACCAAGATGAGATGGGTAATGGCAGGTTTTTCGCACCTTGACGCCATGACCACATACCAATAACGGCCATAATCACATAATAAAAATTCAGTAGTGATTCAACCCATAACTGACCTTGCCAATACATAAGGGCATACATTAATGCACTCACAAACCCTGCGTACCAGCACCATGAGTTTTCTCTCACCGCCAAAAGTACATATACACAACCTAATAGCACAGCGATATATTCCCAATACACAAGGGTTGTTAACTCACTTAAATACGATTGTGTTGAATCTAGCATCAAAGAGACAAGTCACCACAAATAAATTTACACACAAACACGATTTTCCCATACTGTTCAAAAGAACGTTTCATATGTTTTTGCAACAAATCCATCACTACATCATAATCACCAAAAACCTGTGTAGACATGCTATTAGATTGAACTTTCAGTTCTGGGTGCTGATTAAGTCGCTCAATAAAATCTTTAATGAACGGTATATACTCTTCATGCAAAGGATACTTGCTTATTTCTACAGATAATTTCATTTAGACTCACTCATTGTCATAACCTACAAAACACACCGAACAAATCGCTTTGCAGGTTCATGAATTATGCGATGTATTTAAATTTTTACTCTCATCAATTAAGGTACGAGGGGTGTAATTTATCCAGTCTTGTTGATAAATTATTTTCCCTTGCTCATTAAATTGTAGTTTGATTAAAAAACGCCACGGCCCCAATTCCATACCAGAATATGAAAAACGGTGAAACTGCCCAGTAAAAATAACCACACGCTGTTGTGTATCTATAATTTTTTGCGAAACGCAAAACAATGCTTTACCTTCAAGCACTTCAACTTTGTTATTTGGCCAATCATAAAACTTTGCAATGGCTTTTTTATCAGCGGCAACATGTCCATAAATCATATCCTCAAGTTGAGCGTTAGGCGCATAAAATGTAAGCAAATGCTCAAAATCTTGACGTTTTTGAAACACCTCAATGTATTGTGCAACAATCGTTGCCAATGGTATTGTTTGAGGTGTTGCCTTACAACCACTCAATACGACAACACAAAATATTAATATTAAGCAGCTTTTCATTATGCGCACTCGATTTATCTGTCCATACTTGTAGGTAGATTGTTTACGTGCCAACAACCGCTAAGGGTTTAGCAAACTGCCATGCACCACGGGTAAAATCAGGAATATCTACAACAGCGCTGCGATTTGCAACAGAGTGAGCTGATAAAGGAGAGATCACTGACCATGCCGCGCCATCGTAAACATCCTGATCAAGCGGCTCACCATGGCGTAAACAGTAGATCATGCGCCAAAACATCAAAAAGTCCATACCACCATGTCCCCCATTGCGTCGCGCTTCACTTCCCATTTGCAACCAAAGCGGGTGATCATACTTTTTATACCAACTTTGCATGTCATAATCCCATTCATGAAAACTCTTCTCGCTACCTTTTTCCAAAGCGATACGATTAGGGAACCCGGCAAATACACCGTTAGTACCTTGAATTAGATTATGCCTAGAGTAAGGTCTAGGTGTTGTTGTGTCATGCTGCACCATAATACTACGCCCAAGCACAGTTTTAATCATGGTGGTGTTCATATCACCCGCTATATAGTTTGCTTGATTACGTTGGTGCTGCGGATCAAATTCTTGTTTAGCATAAGCTGCACGCCCTAAAGCTGGTGAACTCATAGAAGTTAAATAGTCAAAGCGGTCACCCCGGTTTATATTCATATACTGAGATACAGGGCCAAGTCCATGAGTTGGATATAAATTACCATTGCGCTTACTATGCCAATCGGTTCGCCAAGAACCGGTCTTATGATCAACTTCTTTCATCTGCCAGCGCAATTCGTGAATATATGCAGCTTCGCCATGTAATAGTTCACCAAAGACACCTTGGCGGACCATATTCAGCACCATTAATTCATCGCGCCCATAGTTAACATTTTCCATCATCATACAATGGCGCTGAGTACGTTCCGCCGTATTTACAATATCCCACATCTGTTCAACCGTCAGGGCCAAAGGCACCTCAACAAATGCGTGTTTATTGCTATTCATGGTATCTATAGCCATCGGCGCATGCCACTTCCAAGGCGTAGAGATAATCACAATATCAATATCATCTCGCGCTAACATATCTTGATATGCCAATTCAGTGCCTGAGTACATGCTAGGCTTTTCTAGCCCTTGCTCTGTCAAATAATTAACGGCCCTGTTGAGTACCTCATCATGGGTATCACAGATAGCCATAATGCGCGTGCCCTCTAACTGGCTCATACGCTTTACATGCCCATAACCACGTTGACCTACACCAATAAAGCCAACTCGCACAACCTCTAGTTTTTCACTCACCAACCCCATAACCGACTTGCCTTGGCGTGCTGGTGTAACTATATTAGGTCCATTCAAAGCACAACCAGATAGTGTCGTCGCCATTGCTGTAGCGCCTACCATGCCAGCCGCCTTAAGAAAGTCGCGACGATTCATTTTTGTCATTATGATTGTTCCTTAAAAGATACTTCATCTTGCAAGCTACCTTATCCTTACAATAATACAAAATGAATGCGACTAAATATCACTCAGTGTATTTAGCTACAAGCAAAGTCAAAGACTGAAAAAAGACTACATAAAGAATAAATGTACAATACTGCGGTTCTATAAAAAAGATAAAATCAACGATAAAATCGCATCAAAATGAGTAAGTTACTTTTATGTTGTGGACTGTGGTTTGGTAACATTGGTATCATTAAAAAAGGCGCTTCAGCGCCTTAATATATTCTAATTAATACTTTGCCAAAATGCGTGTAAGTAATGGCTCTTTAGCTAACACATCTTGATATAGTTTAAACTGGTTCCGAGCACGTTGCAGATTATGATCAGCGCGGTGTATCGCAAAATAGTTATCACCATCTAGGTAATCTGTTAAAAAGCGTAAGCCAATCATAAATGGCATCACTTTAGCGCCCAATAAAAAGCTTTGCTTCTCTTGCTCCGTTAACGTATCAGCTAAAGGTTCTACATAGCCTTTAACGATAGCACAGAAAATTTCCTCTCTAACAATCACATTGTCTAAATTAAGAGAGTCTTCCGCTTCTGGAGAGCAAAATGTTCGCACCATATCACCAAAATCAAACAACCAATAACCAGGCATACACGTATCCATATCAATCACGGCTTTACTTTGATTGGTTTTACTACAAAACAACATATTGTTGATTTTAGTATCATTATGGCATGGTCTCAGTGGAATAGATTTAAGTATTGTTTGTAATTCATCTGCCAATGAAAATTGTGATTGGCAAAAAACAATCTCAGCTGCACACTTTGCAGCTCTACCATGGGAGTCTTTTGCAAGCGTCTGCTTAAAGGTATCAATGCGCTTAGCTAAATTGTGAAAGTCGGGGATCACATGATGTAGCTGGCGCGCTTCAAAATCCTCTAGCGCTTTTGCAAACAAGCCAAATGCATTCGCTGCGGCTTGTGCTTTATCAGCAGAGTCAACAATATCTTCACTGTAACTGCCGCCAATGAACTCTAATGCGCGCCATACACCATCATTTAGATTTACCAAGTAATTATTTTCTAATGTAGGCAAATGCTTAATTATATTTAAGCGGTATTCGCCATTATTTGCTTTTTCTGTTAGATGTTGCTCAATGGCGCGTGCATTTTCCACCAAATGCTCAGGATTTGGAAATACATCAGTATTAAGCTTTTGCACTACAACAGCTCGTTTATCACCTTTAAGCAACATTGTGGTATTAATATGGCCATTACCAATTGGGTTCATCACAGGTTGCACACTTTCGAGTCCAAATTGCTGTGATAACTGTGCTGCAACTGCACTTTTTTCCATACTAACCTCATTGACTAATGGCGTACAATTTTGCAAAGCTGCGCTCTCATTATTAACGTTGTTCATTTATTTTTCCTGCCACCGCAGCTAACTCTTCTTTAAACGTAACGCCATACCAATGCTCTTGTGCTGAATAAACAGTTAAATCTAGCTTTTTTGATGCGATACATTGTTCTATACAATTTGGTAAATAATACTCTTTTTTGACAACGTTGTCATAAACTCTTAGAAACTCTAAAAAACCCAATTCTAATTGCGAAAATAGAGTAGGCGTTACTCCCCAAAAAGTCATTGAGGCAAGCATGTTTGATGGCAAGTATTCCACTTTTCCATCGCACTCCCCTATGATCCCATCTGCTGTTTGTAGAATATTTTCATACTCTTTAACACTAACAAGTTTATCACCTTCTAGTGTACATACTCCCCTGTTAACCCCACCCAATGACGACAATGTATGAGCCAAAGGATAAGCAACCATCGCCATTTCATCTGGATATTGAGTAAAATGTTTGACCATTTGTATATAAGCTTGTTGACCGTAATAGTCATCGGCCGTGATCACAATTGCAGGCCCATTAATATATGCCTTGGCACTTAATAGTGCATGTCCTGTACCCCAAGGCTTTTCTCTTTTGTTAAGCACACTGACAAATTCAGGTGGTACATCAGCAATATCTTGTTCCACTAATTGCACCTGTAATTCACTCGGTAACCGTGGCAAAATCACCTGCTCAATGGTTTGCCTTACAAGCTTATTAATCACCAATACCACACTACGAACGCCAGCGGCAAAAGCATCTTCAATACTAAGTTCCATGATGGTACGGCCAATCATAGGCAATTGGGTTATTTGCTTGCTACCACCAAAACGGCTACCCAAACCAGCAGCTAAAACTACCAACACCGGTGTGCTTAATTGCTGTTGCATTCGCTTGCTCCTTGCAAAAGAGGTAAAAAGTAATCAGGCGCGAAAGTGTAACGCTCTTTGCAACTAATGAAAAGTCATTGCAAAAATTGAGTTAATCAAACTTTTGGCATAGGTATTTAATCTCTGAATATTCATCAAGCCCTTGATGCCCTCCTTCGCGACCTAGCCCCGAATGCTTTACACCACCAAATGGCGCAACTGGATTTGACACCATGCCTTCATTAATACCAATCATGCCATACTCTAACGCCAAACTAACACGATGTATTTGCGATACATCTTGTGAATAAAAATAAGCAGCTAACCCTTCATTTACGCCATTCGCAATAGCCAATGCGTTTGATTCATCAACAAATGACATTACACATACCACAGGCGCAAACACTTCGTGTTGCGCAATCTCCATATCCGGTCTAATCCCAGTTAATACTATGGGTGACATAAATTGACCATTAAGTTCAGTACCTTGATAAGCAATTGTTGCCCCTTTGGTAACAGCATCATTGACCAATTTCAGTGCTTTTTGCTTAGCTTCAAGGGTGATCAATGGGCCAATATCTACGCCTTCGCTTAACCCATCCCCTACGATGAGTTTTTTAACATTGTCAATAAGGCAAGTTATGAGCTTTTTCTCACAACTTTGCTGTACCAAAATCCGATTCGCCGCCACACATGTTTGCCCAGCATTTCTAAACTTAGCTGCCATTAATCCTGTTATTGCATTTTCTAAATTGGCTGACTCAAAAATAATAAAAGGGGCATTGCCACCAAGCTCCATAGAAGTGCGTTTGATTGTTCCTGCACATTGGCGCAATAGCACAGCCCCCACTTGAGTTGAACCAGTGAAGGTCAACTTACGAATAATTGGGTTTTCGCACAAAGGTTTAATTAACCCAGCTGAGTCTGAGGTGAGCAAAACTTGAAATGCGCCTTTTTGCATTCCTGCTAGTAAGGCAAGTTTAGCCAACATAAGTGCGCTCAAAGGCGTTTGCTCTGAAGGCTTTAAAATAAAACTACACCCAGCAGCATAAGCTGGGGCTACTTTGCGGGTGATCATCGCCAACGGAAAATTCCAAGGCGTTATACCCAACACCACACCAACACCTTGCTTTATGGTGGTTAGCTGATGTTGCACATCATTACTGGGGATCACCTCTCCATAGCTGCGCTTAGCTTGCTCAGCAAACCATTGGATAAACCCAGCCGCATAATCAACTTCACCTAGCGCTTCTTTAAGTGGCTTACCTTGCTCTTGCGTTAATAGCTTTGCCAGTTGCGGTTTATGCTCCATAACTAACTCATACCAACGTTGCAGTATATGGCTTCTTTGCGATGTACTGCTCGCTTTGAGTTTATTAAATGTATTCGTGGCATAGTTCAGAGCTTGTTCTACTCCTTGATCATCCACTTCACTTACATAAGACACTTGCTCACCCGTTGACGGGTTTATGACCGAGAAACCTTGCATCCCTTCATAAGGGCTCCCTGCAATAAGTGAATGCTCCGATTGTGCCAATAAGTTCATATCTCGCCCCATAAAAAAACCGTAGTGTATACTACGGTTTAGCTCTAATCATAGACAAAGACAAGAATAGTTTGAGGTATAACTATGGCCTTTGTTTGTTAATAAGCAACACCAATTCTTTGATACTGGTACTGAGCTTCTTCAACTTCGTCAATGAGTGCTTTTGCATAGTCTTGGACAGATATTTTACTATTACCCTCATTATCAACAAGCAACTGCTCGCCACCAATGCGATAAAACCCAGTACGCTCGCCTGGGAATATTTGTGCCGCAGGGCTAACAAATACCCAATTTAATGTGCTTTTACTGTCTTGAAATACCTTTAATGCTTGCCCCTGTGCAATGGCTTCATCTTTGTATTCTTTTGGAAATTCAGGCTGTGATAGTAATAGCTCACCATTTTCTAACACTAAACTACCAGCGCCCCCTACCCAAATTAATCGTTTTATACCTATTTGTGGCAACTCATGTAACAGCGCTGCTGCGGTATTAGCCACAATTTCATGATTGCCAAGTGCTCTGCCGCTAATGGCACTAATCACCACCTCGGCACCAGACAAAGCATGCTCGAAGCTTCTGTTTGTGAGTAAATCTAGTTCACGGGCCTTGAGGTTTTTATGCTCTAGCATGGGCGCTTGACGGCTGACAGCAATCACATGATGACCACGATCTAAGGCTTCTTTTACAACTGTTGAACCAATCCAACCTGTCGCACCGATCACTGCAATTTTCATATATTTCTCCACGTTTTTAACTCTATTTTTAAAAGTGAAGCCATTATGTATGCAACATTATTTGTAATAAACATCAATTTATGCAATTAATTAGATCTTATTTTGAAACAATAATAAAAGCTTATGGACAAATTTAGCGCGCTGAAAAGTTTTGTTGAAGTGGCGAACACTGGTAGCTATACCCAAGCAGCTGAACAGTTGAACTTAAGTCGAGTTAAAGTCACTCGACACATAAAATTGCTAGAAGACTGGCTCAAAGTACGTTTATTAAATCGCACTACACGACGAGTAAGTTTAACTGCACCAGGACAGGAGCTGTTGATAAAGTGTGAGCACATTCTCAATGAAATGACCCATTTAGAAAGTGTTGCACACACTCATAATACAGAATTAGTTGGTGATATTCGCATTGCTACACCGATTGGGCTTGGCCAAAACATGCTCTATGACACATTGTCTGAATTTACCCAGCGCTATCCAAAAGTGACCGTACAATTGGTCATGTCAGATAGTAATGCACAATTGGTTGAGGAGCATATTGATGTGGCATTACGCTATACCAGCCAGCCCGATAACACCTTAATCGCTCGCAAATTAATGCGCATTGATAGTGTACTATGCTGCTCTTCTCGCTACATAGAACAACATGGTTTACTCACTACACCAGCACAACTATTAGCACACAATTGTTTAATTCATTTTCCGCAAAACACATGGTCATTTATAGAACACAATCAACTAAGCTCAATTAAGGTACAAGGAAATATAAAGGCCAATGATGTAACCGTTTTGCTCAAGGCATGTATTGATGGGTTAGGTATCGCATATTTGCCATGTGATTTGGCCAATAAATATTTAATATCTGGGGAGTTGTCACAGTTATTGCCTAACATCATATTACCAAGTATGTCACTTTGGGCTGTCTACTTATCTAGAAGCTATCAAAGACCTGCCGTACGTGCATTTATCGATCATCTAGCACAACAATGGCAAACCGATATTAGTGCACCAAAGTAATAATTGGTATTATTGGGTAAACTCACTTACGGCAGCGGAAGTTAAATTAATAAGTTCTTTTGTCAATAATCGCTTACTGATACTCTGCTATGGAGTTATCAGCCAACAAATTGTAAATACACATACATGAAGTTAAGTTTTGCAACATTCCAATTTGATCCCCAGCAACAGTTATTGCTAAACAATGGCAATATTGTTCAACTTAATGATAAAGCACTGAGGCTTTTAGCGCTTTTTTTAAGTAAACCAAAAGATGTGATCAGCAAAGCTGAAATTTTAGATTCTGTTTGGCCTGATAGCGTCGTTTCTGACCAAGTTGTATTTCAAAACATCAGCCAACTTCGTGCTCTATTGGGTAATAATGCCATTAAAACGTTCAGTAAAAAAGGCTACCAATGGCAGCTTCCAATCATACGACTAACAAATAATGAGGCATCTCAAAACCAAGTATCAGAAACCTCTGCCATAGCAAATCATAAACCCATTAAAACAAAACTCAAGCCTGAGCAATCTTATTTTAGACCAAGCATATTTCCTGTTTTAATCACAATTATAGTCACCTCAATACTTGCTCTGAGCATATTATTTTTCACTCAACTACAATCAAAAAGTAGCTTATTGGCACACTCTAAGCGTGATCAAGTGGTCGCATTGACAATAAAGAATACGCAATGGCAGTTATCAAATAAACCAACTAATTTATCGACACACATACTATTTAACTCTCCTTTTGATACTTGGAAAACAACAGCTGTAAATCAGGATAACTGGTTATTAGCAACTCGCGTTTACCCTTTAGATACAGGTGTTGCATTACGGTTTCATATACAAGGAGCTAAGAGAGGCTGGAGTGATTATATCGAAAGCGACAATCTCAATCAGGCTTATCAACAGCTGGAAGTGTTACTCTCACAACTGGCAAAAACTGCCTACTTTAGTGAACAAGAAGACACTGTCGCATTAACATTGTTACCGATTCAAGATGATACTCATGCCAACATGACCTTGGTAGAGTTACAACGTGCAAAGCTTTTTTTCAAACTCAATGAGTTAGATGCTGCTGAAGCGTCCGTAAACTTACAACTAAGCCAATTTAATTCTGCTCTACGTGCAGGCTTGCTGCATTTATTAAAAACACAAATAAACCTATGGGATCAGCGTTGGCTAGAAGCCCAAGTCAATGCAGATAAAGCAATTGAGTACTTTCAAAAGCTCACACTACAACAACTGGAATCTCAGGCACTAATAGAGCTAGCTTGGCTTAATTTAGTCAATCAAGAGTTTCGACAAGGTATTCAAATACTCAATAGAGCGGCAAGTAAGGCTAGGCTCGCTAGTGAGCCGGTTTTAGAAGTCAATGCCCGACTAACTCAGTCATTCTTTGCTGCGAAGTCAGGGCAAACCGAACTCATGCATGCACAGTTAGACTTAGCAAAAGAACTGCTACAACTGCATACATTAGTTGGTTCGCACCAAGTGCCCGTATTTGTTCATTTAGCTTGGATTGCAAATTCAAACACCAATGCTTTGCCCCACTATTTGAAAGTGCTAGCACAGCCGTTCTCTGCAGACTATGAAGATGACTTCTACTTTGCAGCAGCACAAGTGCGCAGTATATACCTTGAACAGCAAAACTACACTCAAGCGACAACTGCTATTTCACCTTGGCAAAGACCTACTTTTCAAACACTTAGCCATGCACACATAGCTCTAGCCCAGCAACAATGGCAACAGAGCTTAGACTATTCTCAACATGCCTTTTCGCAGGCTTTAACATCAAATCAAAAAGTAGATGCATTAGATGCCGCATTATTGATACTTGAGCTAAATAACAAACATCACTTCCATATTAATATTGAGAAGTACGCACACTTTATCAAGCAAAAAGCCACCCGCCGATGGCTTAGCCAAAATAAATATAAATTAGAAGCCGTTAATTTTTAGAAGGTAAAAACTCTAGCCACCCTAGTGACCAGTAATCAAATCCTTCACGCTTTACGCTAATTTGTAACTGGTGGCGACCTTGTTCAAGATACACTTCATGTCGATTGGCTGTCTTTTCATCAATATTTGAGTCAAACTCTACTTCACCGACCAAATTATCTCCTTGCCAAAGTTTAAAGAACGTCCCGTTTTGATAGGTGCTGCCTTTATAATTTAAGGTATACCAACCAGTTTTTTTCACATTGATCTTGAAGTTAGCGAGAATATTCGGCTGTTCATATAAATGACTTACCGTAGTAATGTAAAAACGCTCTGGTTTTTCTTTTGTAGCAGCTTGATGACGCGCCCATACATTGGTTAATGTAGCTACTGAACGCATATCAAAACGCCCTGGAATAGTCACAAGCTCAGGGTTATAATGAACGGCGGCTATACTCGGCAAGCTTGCTAATTTATTCGTTTTTGCAATCACACGAAAACTGCCACCATGATTGCTTAAGGTCACATTGTTTGAAAATCTGGTATGTGGGACACTGGTCACTTTCTCATAATGTTCTTTATAGTAGCCACCAAGCAAATGTGCATTGGGTAATATTGAACGATAGATGTCATACCCAATGACTCTACCATCATAATGTGGCTGCCAACGCAATTCAAAAGCATTATCTTGTAAGTTTACTAAGTGCACATTTTTCGGTGCTGATGGGATCATAGCTCTTGTTGCTAATCGCATATGCTGCGCCTTTTTAAGCGCTTGCTTAAACCCCTCAGTTGACTCGTGTTGCACATCACTTTGAGTCGTTCTAGCAAGTCGAAACCCCATCATTGCACCTGGTGACCATCCAGCTCTTTTATAGCGGCCTCTGTCATATGCTGGTTGGGGTGGATAATGCCATGTGCTGCCGCGTTGCGAAATGTATTCACATTGATTTATATCCATATTTTGTTCTGCACGCGCCTGATACCCATCATAGTAACAACTTCCTAATAGCTGCGATGTATTACTATCCATGTCATGTAAACCAAATCCGTTGGGGCGATATAGACCAACTATAGAAATATACGGCTCACCATCATTACAATTAGCATGGCCGATGAAACCAACGTAGCTTGCACCAAACTGCTCATTTGGGAAATATTCACCAGATTGGTCAGCGAAGTTGCCAAACATACATGCTTGATCAGCATCATCACCCCAGTGATAGCGACTGGTCGAATTGGCTTTAAGCGCATATTCAAACTCTTGCTCTGTCGGCAAGCGATAACCCCCTCGAGTTTTATCATTTAACCAATCAACATAAGCATTTGCGAGTTTAGGGGTTATACACGTTACGGGTTGATATTCACTTTTTAAATAACGATGATTGTCCCAACTAGCCGTGCCTACACTTGTCGGTCCTGATAACCAGTTTTTATCTAATTTATCATCACAATCATTTGTTATTGGAAAGTGAGTATCTTGGATGAACAATCTAAACTCAGCTACTGTGACGGGGTGCTTAGCCAACTGAAAAGCAGACACTTTTACTGAATGCGCAGGTTGTGCTGCCTTATCCCCACTATTTGTTCCCATCACAAACTCACCAGCGGGAATATTAACCATCCAAGGATGAATGAGATTTTTGCCATGTGCAAAAGGTACAATACCCAAAGTTAATACTAAGACACTTAAAGAAATTTTATTATTAATCATAGCCACCTCTTAATTTGAATTGTCATCAGATTAAAAGGGAAAGAGTAGTCAAACCTATTTTTATTCTAATACTTAGCTATTGTTTTCCTATCGAAAAAATAATCAAAAATATCAATAACATAAAAACTTAAGCAGCGATTTCACTGTGCAGTTGTGCTAATAAGGTCGGCCAAACGCACTCTGTGTGGTGGTTAATCTTACAAATAAGTGATTGGCTATATTAGGTCATGTTTATCTTTGCTTTTGTTTTTCAGCAGTGAGCTTAAGCAAAGGCTTCCACTACGATTAAAGTTGACGAAAAACGGTTTAAAACCGCCCTATTGCAGCCTGATATTACCAAGGGCTATAACACGCTGCTGAATTGATAAGGTAATAGGAGCGGGTATCCATAAGGCTAGAGAGGATAACCACTCTCAATTAAAAGCCTAATATATGGTAGCAATGAACTTTGAATTGCAGCAACCATAGCCTTGCGATTGAAAAGAGTTCACATATGGTATTACATACTAAAAAGCCACGCTAACCCGTGGCTTTTAAATTAGATATGATTGTAAATAAATTAATGCTCTTCGTTCACAATATTCAAATTATACTTAGGAATTTCCACAACTAAATCTTCATCCGAGATCACTGCTTGGCAACCTAAACGAGATTCAGCTTCAAGGCCCCATGCTTTATCAAGCATATCGTCTTCTAGCTCATCACTTTCTTCGAGCGAGTCAAACCCTTCACGAACAACAATATGGCAAGTGGTACACGCACATGATTTTTCACATGCATGTGGAATGCTAATGCCATTTTTAAGTGCGGCGTCTAATACCGTTTGTCCTTTAGGCGCTTCAATAGCAGCCCCTTCAGGACAAAGCTCTTCATGTGGTAAAAAGATGATTTGTGGCATATTAAACCTCGTCTACAGACTGCCCTTGCAGTGCTTGTTTAATTGATATATCCATACGACGTGACGCAAACTCACTACTGGCAGCGTCGACTCTTTCGATGGCATTTTTTATTTCGTCTGGCGATTGCGCTTGTTCTTTCACACTGGCAAGCAACGTCATTTGCTCTCGTAACTGAGCCAGCTCTTGCTCATTTAACAGCGCACTGTCAGTTGCCAATGAAACCTCTAAGGCTTCAAGCACACGTAGCGCTTCTACTTGCTGCTCTTTGAGCATTCGCGCTTGTATGTCTTCTTTGGCATTGCTCATTGATTCTTTTAACATCTGCGCCACTTGGTCGTCAGATAAACCAAACGAGGGTTTAACTTGAATATCAGCTTGCACACCCGTAGACTTTTCCATCGCTGACACACTCAATAAACCATCTGCATCTACTTTAAAAGTAACTCGAATATGGGCTGCACCCGCTGCCATTGGTGGAATACCTTTAAGGCTAAATTTAGCCAGTGAACGACAATCATCCACCAGTTCACGTTCACCTTGTAACACATGTAAAGACATCGCCGTTTGACCATCTTTAAACGTGGTAAATTCTTGCGCTTTAGCAACAGGAATTGTGGTGTTACGTGGAATAATCTTTTCAACCAATCCACCCATCGTCTCCAAACCAAGCGACAATGGCAGAACATCGAGCAATAACATATCAGAATCGGGCTTATTGCCAACTAATATATCTGCCTGAATTGCGGCACCAATTGCCACAACACGGTCTGGGTCAATTGAGGTAAGAGGCTGTTTCGCAAAAAAAGCTTCAACTTGCTCACGAATAACCGGCATACGGGTTGAACCACCCACCATCACAATTTGCAAAATTTCTTCATTACTGACGCCTGCATCTTTTACAGCACGACGACATGCTCTAAGTGTGGTTTTAACCAACGGCATAACAAGTTGTGCAAACTCATCACGCGAAATAGTCACAGTGTGGCTTTGCTCGCGTAGCTCTAGTTTAACATTCACGCTCTCGTAGCTGCTTAGCGCCTCTTTACACGCCTTTGCTTTGTTAATAAATAACCGTAATTCATGGGCATTTAAGTCGTGGATATTTGTTTGTGATTTAAAAACATCAACTAATACAGAGTCAAAGTCATCACCGCCTAAGCTTGAATCTCCTCCAGTTGCAAGTACTTCAAATACACCTTGATGTAAACGCAAGATAGAAATATCAAAAGTGCCACCACCTAAATCATATACCGCGATGATACCTTCTTGACCGGAGTCTAAGCCATAAGCAACCGCTGCGGCAGTTGGCTCGTTCAACAAACGCAGTACTTTTAAACCAGCCAAATCTGCAGCATCTTTAGTACTTTGGCGCTGTGCATCATCAAAATAAGCAGGCACAGTGATCACCGCACCTTGCAAATCATCATCATCACCAAGGCTTTGTTCTGCACGTATACGTAGGGTTTTTAAAATTTCTGCAGACGCTTGTACGGGGCTAATAGGACCTGCTACCGTGTTAATTGCTAGACCACTGTCAGTTTTAACAAACTCATAAGGCAATTGACCGTAGCGTTGCTCAATTTCTTGCTGCGTTTTACCTAAAAAGCGTTTAACAGAAATTAGTGTATTGGTTGGGTCTTGTGCTGACGTTTGCTGTGCTTGTGCACCTACTTCTATGGCGTTTTGATGATAACGTACAACCGATGGCAACATCACAGTGCCATCTAGAGCCGCTAAGGTTTTAGCTTCGCCACTTTGTACCGTAGCAACTAATGAGTTAGTTGTGCCAAGGTCAATACCAATTGCCAGCTTATGTTCATGTGGTGCCGCGCTCTGCCCCGGCTCAGCGATTTGCAATAATGCCATAATGCTCTTTCACGTTTGGACTCGCTTTAGTAAGCGGTCGGGAGAATTAATCAAATAAACTGTCTTCAATACGCGCCAATTCGTCACGCAATTTGTATACAAATTTTAGCTTACGAATATTGTCTGCGGCTTGATGTAAATCGTGTTCGCTATCACTGCTTAACAGCTCAGCCAACTGTTGACTAAACTCTGCATCAAGCGTCTTAACTTGCTGCTCGAATTGCTCAATTGCACCTTCTACATCATTGCTTTGAGGTAGCTCTTCCAGTGCTTCTCGCAGTTCCATCTGCTGCATCAAAAACATCGGATCTTGCAGTGTTTGTTGCTCAGCTCGAATATCAATACCGCGCTCACCTAACATATATTCTGCACGTTTAACTGGGTGTTTTAGTACTGCCAATGCATCGTTGATCTCTGCGGTTTTTTGTACGGCTAATAGTTTTTCTCGCTCGCCTTTGCCTGCAAAACGGTCGGGATGCACAACACGCTGTAGCTCTAGGTACTGCTGATTTACTTTTATTAGGTCAACATTGTAATCAACGGGAACATCAAACAACTCAAAATAGCGCATGTCTTTAAAATACCTAAGGTTTGCGCCTTACGCGCATTGCAAATATACGACAAAGCCCTACCAAGGCAGGGCTTTGAAAATCAACCGGTCCGGTTGTTAAACCGTAAAGCTTTCGCCACAACCACATTCGTCTTTTTGATTAGGATTAATAAATTTAAACCCTTCATTAAGACCTTCTTTGGTGTAGTCAAGCTCGGTACCGTCAATATAAACTAAACTTTTAGCATCAATAATGACTTTAACGCCATTATGTTCAAATACTTCATCGCCTTCGTCTAGCTTATCAACAAACTCAAGTACATATGCAAGACCTGAACAGCCTGTGGTTTTAATGCCAACGCGTAAACCTAAGCCTTTGCCTCGATTATCTAAAAAAGACTGAACTCGGTTTGCCGCTGCGTCTGTCAATGTCACTGCCATGGTTCGTTACTCTTACTTCGTTTGTTTACTTTTATAGTCTGCAATTGCTGCTTGAATCGCGTCTTCTGCTAAAATAGAGCAGTGGATCTTAACCGGTGGCAACTCTAATTCAGCACTGATATCGGTGTTTTTAATCGTTGCAGCCTCATCGAGGCTTTTTCCTTTGACCCACTCAGTAACCAAAGATGACGATGCAATTGCACTACCACAACCATAAGTCTTAAATTTAGCGTCTTCAATAATACCTTGATCAGAAACTTTGATCTGTAGCTTCATTACGTCACCACATGCTGGTGCGCCTACCATACCGGTTGCAACACTCGGGTCATTTTTATCTAACGCCCCAACGTTACGTGGATTTTCTACGTGGTCTATTACTTTTTCACTGTAAGCCATAACTATTTCCTCACTATGTGCTCATAACACTTGGCTACAAGCAGAAACTTGCTTAATGATGTGCCCATTCAACGCTATCTAAGTCAATGCCTTCTTGATGCATTTCCCAAAGCGGTGACATTTCACGTAAACGGCCAATTGATTCTTTTATTAAGTTAACGGTGTAATCAATTTCTTCTTCGGTTGTAAAGCGACCGATGCTAAAGCGGATTGAGCTGTGCGCCAATTCATCATTGCGCCCTAACGCTCGCAATACATAAGACGGTTCCAAGCTTGCTGACGTACAAGCTGAGCCTGATGAAACAGCAATATCTTTGACTGCCATCAACAATGATTCGCCTTCAACAAAATTAAAGCTGATATTCACAATGCCGGGTACAGACTGCTCAATGGCACCATTGAAATAAACTTCGTCCATTGACATAACGCCATCAATCAAGCGTTGGCGAAGCGCACTGATATGTGCATGGTCTTTATCAAAATCTTCTTTGGCAATACGAAACGCAGCACCCATACCTACTAATTGATGTGTTGCTAGGGTACCAGAGCGCATGCCGCGTTCATGGCCTCCGCCGTGCATTTGCGCTTCTAAGCGCGCACGAGGTTTACGACGCACATACAAAGCACCAACACCTTTAGGGCCATATGCTTTGTGACCAGAAAATGACATAAAGTCAACTTTAAGTACTTGTAAATCAATCTTCACTTTACCAGCACTTTGCGCGCCATCTACGTGGAACATAATCTTACGTTCACGACACATATCACCAATGGTCGCAATATCTTGAACTACACCCAGCTCGTTATTTACATGCATTACACTGACTAAGATAGTGTCATCGCGCATCGCTGCTTCAAGCTTTTTCAAATCCAGTAAACCGTTGTCTTCAACGTCCATATAAGTCACTTCAAAACCTTGACGTTCAAGCTCTCGCGTGGTGTCTAGCACAGCTTTGTGCTCGGTTTTAACGGTGATAATGTGCTTGCCTTTCTTTTTATAGAAATTTGCCGCACCTTTAATTGCTAAATTATTTGATTCTGTTGCGCCAGATGTAAATACGATTTCACGCGGGTCTGCGTTAATTAAATCAGCGATATCATTACGTGCTTGGTCAACGACTTCTTCAGCTTGCCAGCCAAAGCGGTGCGAGCGTGAAGCTGGGTTACCAAAATTGCCATCCATAGTCAGACATTGCATCATTTGCTCTGCAACACGCTGATCAACCGGAGTGGTTGCTGCATAATCTAGATAAATCGGTAATTTCATTTGTTTCTCCGCTTCACGTCAACCTTAAAGTTGACAGCTCACTTGAATATTGTCTAATTGCTTCATCGCACTGTTAACCCCTTTATCCTGACGCGAAGCAACTGTTTGCACATCAGAATTGGCGACTAACTCGGCAAGGGAAATATTGTTTAAAAAATCTTCGATGCGCAGACTTAAATCTGACCAAAGCGTATGGGTTAAACAACGCATACCACTTTGACAGCCGCCCCCTTCTCCGTGGCAACGCGTCGCGTCAACTGACTCATCAACTGCGTTGATGACGTCTCCCACAGAGATGCTCTGCACATCACGGCCCATTAAGTAGCCGCCACCCGGACCACGAACAGACTTGACGAGTCCATGTTTACGTAATCGAGCAAATAATTGTTCAAGGTAAGATAAAGATATTTCCTGACGCTCTGAAATATCTGCCAGTGGCACCGGACCTACTTCGGCATGCAGAGCAACGTCTAACATTGCTGTTACCGCATATCTGCCTTTTGATGTCAGTTTCATGGTACCCCCTAGCGCCCTATCAAGGCACAAATTTTAAATACTTGACTAAAATAGTCAAGTATTACTATTCGGTAATACGACTAAAGCCACTCAATACCCGAGTAAATCACTCAAGTATTAAAGCCATTGTAATTACCTGAGTAATTTAGTCAAGTATTATTCCGCTTTGTTTTTACGCATCCGTTATGCAAGGTAAAATGCGGTAGGACTGATTTAACTAAACTATTTGTTGCGAGTAGATTTATTAATCGACGTTAATATACCGCGCAAAATATTAAGCTCTTGATCTTCAGGTCTAGCACGGTTAAATAAACGCTTAAGCTTAGTCATTACCATGCCAGGGTGTTGTTTAATAATGAAACCAGTGTCGTTTAAGGTGCTCTCTAGATGTTCATAAAACAAAGCCACTTGCTTTGCACTTGGGTACACAGCATCATCTTCGTCAGGCTGCTTTTCTTGTCCGTCTAAAAATGCCATGCGTGTTTCATAGGTCAATGTTTGTACTGCCATCGCCAAATTCAGTGAGCTATATTCAGGATTGGCAGGAATGCAGACATGATAGTTACACAACTGTAGCTCTTCGTTAGTCAAGCCACTATTTTCTCGACCAAAGACTAATGCTACAGGTCCGGTCGCCGAACCTTCAACCAATTTTTTAGCACACTGGCGTGGGTCAACCATCGGCCATGACAACGTACGAGAGCGCGCGCTGGTGCCAATGGTTAAAGCACACTCTGCAATGGCATCTGATAATTCGCTAACAATCGTGGCATTACCTAGCACATCCGTTGCACCTGCAGCCAAAGCGCTGGCATGGCTGTCTACTTCACATGCAGGGTTTACTAGATACAATTTAGATAAGCCCATGGTTTTCATCGCCCGTGCCACAGAGCCAATATTACCAGAGTGAGATGTGTTTACTAACACAATGCGAATGTCTTCTAATGCCATTGATAAACTCGCCTGAAAAAATAATGGCGAAGTTTACCACAGCAATACTGAGTCGCCATAGTAAAAAGCGCACTAATTCTAACCGGAATTGGTACTAACCGGCATGTGACAGTTACAACCTCTTCTTTTTGATCTTACAGCCTCCTCTATTTGCGTATTTATGCGTTGGATTTTCTTGTAATCACCCGTTGTTACTTACGCTAACTCGCGAAGCATACAAAAATGGCTGCGCTATTAAATTAAATTTCCTACTCATTTTGGCTTTCTATATTTTTGACACCCTGTACCTCTAACTGTAATTAACTAATTCCTTTCTCAGAACAATGCAGTACAAAAAAACAGCTACTTTATTTAACTATAGCTGTTTACTTTGCGGTAAAAATCGCTAGAATACGCCGGCTATATACGAATATGTTCTTTTACAACCCAAAGGTAATGCTATGCATCCAATGTTAAACATTGCGGTACGCGCTGCGCGTAATGCAGGTAAAGTGATCTTACGTGCATGTGAAGATTTATCAAAAGTCGAAGCCCAACAAAAAGGCACTAACGACTTCGTTACAAACGTAGACAAAGACGCTGAAGCCGTCATCCGTGATACTATTTTAAAGGCTTTCCCTGAGCACTCACTAGTGGGTGAAGAACTCGGTGTAATTGAAGGCAAAGATGCTGATTACCAATGGGTTATCGATCCACTCGATGGCACAACTAACTTCATCAAGGGCATTCCTCATTTTGCTGTTTCTATCGCCCTAAAAGTTAAAGGCCGCGTTGAACAGGCCGTTATTTATGATCCAATTCGTAGTGAGCTTTTCACCGCGTCTCGTGGTCAAGGTGCACAGTTAAACTCTAAACGCATTCGTGTAACAAAAAGTACTGAAATTGCGGGTTCAGTGCTTGGCACTGGTTTCCCATTTAAGCAAAAGCACCACATTGATGCCTACACTGAAGCATTCAAAGCATTATTTGTACACACGGCAGATATTCGCCGTGCAGGTTCTGCTGCGCTTGATATGGCCTATGTTGCAGCAGGACGTATGGACGGTTTCTTTGAAATTGGTCTTAAGCCTTGGGACACAGCAGCAGGCGAGCTGTTAGTTAAAGAAGCGGGTGGCATGGTTATGGACTTCGCCGGTGGCGCAGGTTACAACCAAAGCGGAAATGTCATTTGTGGTGCACCTAAACTTTGCCAATTAATAGTTAAAGAAATACGCCCAGTACTGACTGAGTCATTACTTCGCTAATACAATTTTAGCATGCTATTTTACTAAAAAAGGAGCCTTGGCTCCTTTTTTGTTGCTAGAGGCTTATATGATGGACTCCTGCAAATGTCAAAAAAATAGCTAGAATAGCCCCAAATTCTTCACAAAACCAACTTGTACCAATTGTATTAAATAAATGATCAAATATTGCGATAGATAAGTGACTTAGTAACCAAGCAAAAATTTCGGTATTCTACATCTGTAATCTTTAACGCAGTTAATGAATCATTTAACTCGTTAGAATGATTAATGTTTTAATAAAACTGATATTAACCTCTCTAGTTGGTCAAATATTTACCTAACAATTGATACCCATTCACTCTATATTTGACGCCAGTGGAGAAGCCGGCGATGCTTGCACTGTTGATTTATCAAAATAAGGGTTTTGTAACTCAATCACTTTTGTATCTTGATTAAAAGGCAACAGTGCTAACACATCAGCAAAGTAACGTTCAAACAAAGCATCAAACTCTCCTGATACTTGCAGTTTAGCTAGTCCAACAGTCAATGCTTTTGCCAAGTCTGGCTTACTTTTACTAACAAAAAAATAAAATGCACTGGGGTAATATAGGTAAATACTCGGTAAAATAACCAAATTTTCACTATTTTGACTTGCCAGCTCGGCACCTACCTCGATGAATGAACGCGGAAAGTAATCTAAGCGACCGCGTGATACCATCGCAAACATTGCTTGGTAATTAGCCATCGGCCTAACCGATAAATTATTATGCCCCAATATCTTTGTATCTGGCCAATCATGGCCTTGTACTGCGGTCAATTTTGATAACGCTTGCAATGAGTCAATGCCAGCAAACTGAGGAAGTTGTGCTTTATTTACCAATAAGGCGCGCTTACCAATAAAGCCTTTAAACAACGGAAATGGAATGGCGGTTGCTAATTGCTCTCGCACTGGGCTGGTCATACTCCAATGTAAATCGACTTCGCCGTCACCGAGTGCAAGCATAGTACGTTGCTGATGTGGGTGTACTTTTACATGCTCAATTTGCGCATCAAAATTTGCTGCTTTAAGCGCCAAATCTAGCAATTCGTATAGGTATAGATCTCTGTCATACAAAGTACGTTGTTCTTTTGCGACATAAATAACTTGCGCCGCTGCCAATGACCCCGCCCAACTACACAATAGGCACAGTAATACGAATTTACGCATATATCTGTCCAAACTTGTTTTTGTTAACGCTACACCCAGTCGAGTTTTTACTCAAGCCTTTATGAGTTATTTTATTACCTGTTGTTCAAGCCACTTGATATATCAGCCATCTATTAGGCGGAACATTCCGTTTGCTTCTCATTTAAGCGTACCACTGACACACTGGGACGACGCCGATTACAAATAAAAAGATAACTATTGCGATAACGCTTAGCTTCTTTTTTTGCATCCGTCGCTAAAGCGGCCACTTGATGGCTGTTTTTGCAGCAGGTGAGATCTGGCCTAACCAAACCGATAGATAATGTTAAAAGCGGCACGAATTGCTTTTGACCTTCTCGATTTGTTGCCCAATAACCACCTGACTTTACATGCTCAGGTGTAAAAAAGGCTTTTGATTGTTGCTCAAAATCACTGATGATGCGATGGCATAGCTGCTCAGCATCATCGCCATCAAAAACCACCATAAAGTCATCACCACCAATATGCCCGACAAAACACGGGCTTTGCTCACACACTTTAACAGTGACCTCTGCCAATAACTTAATCACACTATCACCGCTGGCATAGCCATATAAATCATTAAACTGTTTAAAGTGGTTTAAGTCGACGTAAGCCAATGAAAACTCCGATTGCTTACGCAACCGTGCTTCGATGGCTTCATTTATAGCCACATTGCCAGGGAGCATAGTCAAAGGGTTAGCATGTTGGGCATGGCGAATCTTTTCTTCTGTGATGTGCTTTAAGATATCCCGAAGCGGCGCCAGACCTAAATACTTACCATTGCGGGTAATAATAATATGACGACGAATATCAAATTCTTGTTCAGTGATTTGCTGACTTACCACATCTAATTGTGCATTTTCATCCACTATCAAAGGTTGCTTATCCATCAACTCCAGCACTGATTTTTTAGCATATAGCGCATGGCCATAAGGCGCAGCAAATACCTCGGTAAGTTGATCACGGTGTAATAAACCAATGGGCTGACGGTCATCATTGACCACCGCAAGACTCATTAACTGTTTGTCGGCTTCAAAGTTTTTGTGTGCGTCTTTACATTGAGTACATTGATGAATTGCATTTTGCGCCATAGCAAGCCAGCCAATAGAAATTGAGTTTTCTATGGTGCTCACTTGCGATTGTAAATTTAATGCCAACCATTGGCTGGCTTCAAGGTCAATGATAGGCTCGCTTTGGGGGTATGCAAGTAAATATCCCTGAGCATTAACAATACCGAGTTTCTCTAACAAACATAGCTCTTCAACACGTTCTATGCCTTCTGCAATCACGGATGTTCCCGTTGCTTTAGCCAGTTCAATAATAGACTTCAAAAACTCACGCTTCACAATACTTTGGTCACAGTAATCGATAAAGTAGCGGTCTACTTTTACATACTCAGGGCATAACTCTGACCATTGCCTTAAACCTGAGTACCCAGCGCCTAAATCGTCAATGGCAATATTAAAGCCTAACTGACGATAATGCTCGATAGTCTTAAGTAATAAAAAGCCATCATCCACTTTATCTTGCTCTGTAACCTCAATCACCACACGGTTTGCTGTTAAACCATACTTTTCAACTAAATGGCGTGTTTCGCCTCGCGGGTGACTTGGGTCAAGCAATGCACTTGGACTCACATTTAAAAACAACTTGCCGGGTAACTGCAATAATACAAAACGCTCAATGGCCCGCTCTCGGCACAATAGTTCCAACTCAGACAGTTTGTTGTAAGCCCCCGCAGCTTGAAATAGTTGCTCAGGCATTTCCAAGCACTCAACTCCACGACTTAGCGCCTCAAACCCGAGCACCTCTTGCTTGCTGATATCGTAAATAGGCTGGAATAAAATAGTCACAGTGCCGTGCTCTAATATATTATGTAGTACTTTCTTTTCTAGCTCAGCAACTTTACTCACACCCATAACCAACAAACTATTGACCAAATAATAACCCAGCAAACTAACAAGAATTCATGACAGTTTTGTGGCGTTTTGAGGAATTATCCCAATAAAAATTAGCCTATTCACTTCAGTAAATAGCGTTTAATAACGCCAAAGCGCAAACAACTCAACTGTGTAGCCATGCTGTCGATATTGAAATACTAAAAAATGAATTTTATTCACCAATTATGAAAAAGCACCACTTAACGGTGAATTTAAATCACGCTTAAAATTAACAAATTCATTCAACCTTTAAACTCCCTTAATACAGAGTAATTAATGAAGATTTACTTCACCTGAAAATTATCGTAGCATTTGTAATACTTTCGATGCTGAAGTTTATTATGTTTAAGCAAATTTCCACTTTATTAGTTGCACTTGCAATAATGACTGCCCTAACGGGGCAGGTATTTGCTGTTGCCACTATGACGTGTGAAATGTCAGCAAGTAACCACCAGAAAATGATGACAATGGATCACAGCCAGATGCAAAACATGGCCGACTGTTGTGATACCCAATGTACCTGCCCAGCCAGCGCCTGTGTATCACTCATCTTTTTAAATTATGAGCACTTAAATAAGCTGGAACATCAGCTTACAGAGCCCAGACTCACCTCGTTATCGCAAACACCACAAAGCATTATTACATCTCTTTATCGTCCACCGATTTTTGCCTAACACGGGATAAGTGCGCCCAAAAAAGGCGTATCTCGTTCATATTTAGATTTAAAACATCCAACTCAGTATATTAAACCCAGTTTAGGTTAGTAAAACCATGACACATCCATTTTTTAAAACGGTGGTAATTAGTTTATTTTTACCTCTATTTTTACCTCTATATAGCACAGCTCACACACAACCTGTGGTATCACTCAATGATGCTATTTCCTTAGCACAACACAATGACGCATGGCAGCATCAAAACCGTTTAAAACAAACTGCTATTGAAAATAAAAGCATTGCTGCTAGTACATTCGCCGACCCAAAAGTGTCATTTGGTGTAATGAACCTTCCCGCCGATGGTGGGCACTTTGCTCAAGAGGGCATGGCTCAATTCAAAGTAGCCGTATCGCAAATGCTGCCAAGAGGTGATAGCTTAGCGATAAAATCAGCACAATTAAAACTCTCTGCCAAGCAACTTCCATTACAACGAGAAGAACGTAATGCCAAGTTAAAGCGCCTCATCTCGCAGTTATGGTTAGACGCCTACCTTGCTAAGCGTACCATCGCTTTAATCAACCAAGACAGGGGGCTTTTTGAGCAAATGGCACAAATTGCTAAAGCCAATTACGCCAGTGCTATAGGTAAAACAAGACAGCAAGATGTGATCCGTGCACAACTTGAAATTATACAACTTGAAGACCGTTTAACAGTTGAGCAACAACAATTAGACACCACCTTGGCACAGTTAAATGAATGGCTACAGTTATTCGATACCAATCAGCTCAACAACCTAAATAGCATGGCTTTTGCTGCGGTTACCATCGCGTTGCCCACAGAACTGCCCAACATAACCTTAGAACATGCTCCACTGCTAAAGCCTCAGCATTATGAGCGCGCCAAAGCCGTTAAATTACTGCTTAATCACCCTGCCTTACTCGCCATTGACATTTCACATCAAGCATCACAAAAAGCCATTCAACTGAGTGAACAGCAATATCAGCCACAGTGGGGCATCAATGCCAGCTATGGTTATCGCGACGATATGCCATCAGGTGATAGCCGTGCTGACTTGTTTTCTATTGGTGTTAGTTTTGATTTACCTTTATTTACACATAACAAGCAAGACAGACAAGTCGCAGCAACTATTGCTGAGTCTGAGGCGATTAAAACGCAAAAATATTTAACGGCTAAACAGATGCTTATCGAAGTCGAAAAAGAGCTCGCGCAACTAAAACGTTTATCGCAAAGGCAAGCTTTATATAACCAGCAATTGCTTGAACAAACTCATCATCAAGCTGAGGCTGCTCTAACTGCTTACACTAATGATGATGGCGACTTTTCAGAGGTAGTACGAGCACGGATCACTGAACTTAACGCTAAGATTGCGGCATTAAAAATCGACGTAAATACACTCAAGTCTGTGACAAAAATCAATTATTTATTAACCCAATCTAGTGCTGCTACAACACAGTACCAAGGAACTCAATAATGTTGGCAAATAAAAAAAGCCTTAGTGCTCTAATTGCAGGCGTAGCCCTTGGCGCTGTGATAACTACTATCGTCATGTCCTCGCGACTAAACTATAATTCAACAACTCAAAGCACCAATTCAGATGAAAAAAAACCGCTGTACTGGGTTGCCCCAATGGATGCAAATTACCGCCGAGATCAACCCGGTAAATCGCCCATGGGCATGGACTTAGTGCCTGTTTATGAAAAAAGTGCCACAACTGAACACGGCCCTGGCCTTGTTAAAATTGCGCCCCATGTGGTGAATAATTTAGGGGTAAGAACCGCACAGGTTGAATTTAAAGCCTTGCACACACAAATATCCACCGTTGGCTATGTGCAATATGATGAAGATAAACTACTGCATATTCACCCTAGAGTAGATGGTTGGATTGAAAAGCTATATATCAAAGCCGTCGGTAATCCGGTTAAAAAAGGTCAACCACTTTATACGCTCTACTCACCGCAACTAGTTAATGCCCAAGAAGAACTATTGATTGCTCTTAAACGCAACAACAGCTCACTAATCGATGCCGCAAAAGCGCGCTTAACTGCACTGCAGTTAACGGAGTCATTTATTCACAAGTTAGAGCAAAGTAAAAAAGTACATCAAACCATCACCTTTTATTCTCCCCAGTCAGGGGTGATCGATGGCTTAAAAATACGAGAAGGATATTACGTTAAACCCGGCAATACCCTAATGAGTATTGCCAAGCTCGATCAAGTTTGGGTAGAAGCTGAAGTATTTGAGCGTGATACTGCGTTAATTAAACAAGGTTTGCCTGTATCTATGACCTTAGACTACCTGCCGGGCAAAACTTGGCAAGGCATGGTCGATTACGTTTACCCCGTTCTTAATAGTAAAACCCGAACGCTGCGCGTGCGACTCAAATTCGATAACCCTAATTTTGAACTCAAACCCAATATGTTCGCCCAAGTGACCATTAATGCCAATGTAGACAAGCCTGTTATTTTAGTGCCTAAAGAGTCTGTGATCCGAACCGGTAAGCAAAATAGAGTGGTATTGGCACTTGGCGGTGGTCAATTTAAATCCATTGCAGTAACGATTGGGCGCGTAAGCGAAACTTACATTGAAGTTTTAAAAGGGCTAACCCAAGACGATACAGTTGTGACCTCTGCACAATTCTTAATTGACTCCGAATCAAGTAAAAACTCTGATTTTAATCGTATGAGCCAAAGTGCAAAGCTCAACGCCGTTTGGGTGCAAGGTGAAGTAAATCAAGTTATCGCCAATGAGCGGGTGGTTAATATTACACACGAACCAGTTGCTGCTTGGGATTGGTCCACCATGACCATGGACTTTGATGTAGCTAACAAAGTGGATATCAACACGCTTAAAGCCAGCCAAACACTGCATTTTGAAGTCACAAAAACACCGAATAATCGCTATGAAATAACCACCATCCATATTATATCTGAGCCTATAAATAACGTTGCCAGCGCCACCGTCAATGGGGTTATTAACGCGATTAATGTTACTACTCGTACACTTAACATCAGCCGAGGACCAATTGAAAAATGGCATCGCCCAGCCGCTACAATGGACTTTATAATTGCGAATAATATTGATTTAGAAAAATTTAAAATAGCCGATAACATTACTTTTACTTTTGAGGTTAGGGATGACTTAGTGGTAGTAGACATTGCGCCTAAAGCGCATGATAACAACGATGTGCCAAGCACACATATGAATCATGAATAAGGAGCATCAACATGATTGAAGCTATTATTAGATGGTCCATAAGTAACCGCTTGTTTGTCTTACTGATCACTGTGTTCATCACCTTTGCTGGGGTGTTTTCTCTCAAGAATACGCCCGTTGATGCCATTCCTGACCTATCCGATGTACAAGTCATTATAAAAACCAGTTACCCAGGCCAAGCGCCCCAAGTGGTGCAAGATCAAGTCACCTTCCCGCTGACTACCGCTATGCTGTCAGTTCCGGGAGCACAAACGGTGCGCGGGTACTCATTTTTTGGTGACTCTTACGTTTATATTATTTTTGATGACAACACTGATTTATACTGGGCTCGCTCTCGCGTGTTGGAGTATTTAAGCCAAGTATCCGCAAGTCTACCCGATAGCGCTAAGCCGCAATTGGGGCCTGATGCCACTGGTGTGGGCTGGGTATATATTTACGCCTTAACAGATAAAACAGGCAAACATGACTTAAGCCAACTGAGAAGCCTACAAGATTGGTTTTTAAAGTATGAGCTACAAACAGTGTCTGGGGTGTCTGAGGTAGCAGCCGTGGGCGGAATGGTTAAGCAATACCAAGTACAGGTTGACCCCGACAAACTGCGCGCCTACAACATACCATTAACGCATATTCAAACAGCACTTAAACGGGGCAACCAAGAAACAGGGGCCTCGGTGGTTGAAATGGCAGAAGCCGAATACATGGTTACCGCTACGGGGTATATCCGGTCAGTCAGCGACATTGAACAAATCCCTTTAGGTGTTAACGAACAAGGCACACCTCTAACCATTGGTGATGTTGCCAACGTTAATTTAGGTCCGCAAATGCGCCGAGGTATTGCTGAGCTAAATGGCGAGGGCGAAGTTGTTGGCGGGGTTGTAGTTATGCGCTTTGGCGAAAATGCACAAACCACTATTGAAGGCGTTAAAGCCAAGCTTAGCTCGCTAAAAAATTCATTACCTGAAGGCGTTGAAATAGTCACCGTATACGACCGCTCAAAGCTTATCGAAAGCGCTGTAGACAATTTATGGAGCAAATTACTCCAAGAACTTGCCGTAGTTGCACTTGTGTGTGTGGTTTTTTTGTTTCATTTGCGCTCGTCTATTGTTGCGGTGTTCACCCTACCACTGGGTATTTTAGTTGCGTTTATCGTTATGTACTTACAAGGCGTCAACGCCAATATTATGTCATTAGGTGGTATTGCTATTGCTATTGGCGCGATGACCGATGGTGCCATTGTGATGATTGAAAACATGCACAAGCATATGGAGAAAACCCCACTGACCGATGAGAACCGCTGGCACATTGTGGCAAAATCAGCCACCGAAGTCGGCCCTGCCTTATTTTTTAGTTTGCTGATCATTACTGTGTCTTTTTTACCTGTGTTTATTTTAGAGGCGCAAGAAGGGCGGATGTTTGCCCCACTGGCTTATACCAAAACCTATGCTATGGCTGCGGCTGCAGGCCTTGCCATTACACTCGTACCGGTACTGATGGGTTACTTTATTCGCGGTAAAGTAATATCTGAGCAAAAAAACCCACTTAACCGCGTATTGATAGCACTGTATATGCCTGTGCTAAAAAAAGTAATGGCGTTTCCAAAGCTCACTATTGTGCTGGCAATTGCGATCACAATGGCAGGCTTTTACCCGGTTAATAAAATTGGCAGCGAGTTTATTCCCCCTCTCGATGAGGGTGATTTAATGTATATGCCCACCACGTACCCGGGTATTTCGATTGGTAAAGCCCGTGAGTTACTACAACAAACCGATAAGCTTATTCGCACCGTACCAGAGGTAGAGAACGTGTTTGGTAAAGTTGGCCGCGCAGAAACCGCCACCGACCCCGCTCCACTGACCATGATTGAAACCTTTATTCAATTAAAGCCCAAGTCACAATGGCGAGCTGGCGTGACCACCGAAACCCTAAAGGCTGAACTCAACGAGCTAGTCACCTTCCCCGGCTTAACCAATGCATGGGTAATGCCTATAAAAACCCGTATTGATATGTTGGCAACCGGCATTAAAACCCCTGTTGGTATTAAAGTCGCGGGGGCAGATTTAGCGGTTATTCAAGACATAGGCCAGCAAATTGAGCGTATTTTACCAGATGTTGCAGGCACTGCGTCGGTGTACTCCGAGCGGGTTGCTGGTGGTAGATATATTAAAGTGGATATTTCTCGGCAAAAAGCCAGCCGCTTTGGTTTAAACATTGCTGATGTGCAACAAGTTGTAGCCACGGCCATTGGTGGCATGAATGTCACGCAAACCATTGAAGGCCAAGAGCGCTACCCCGTTAACTTACGTTATCCACAAGATTATCGTGATTCACCAGAGCAACTTGCGCGTCTGCCCGTAGTAACGCCCTTAGGCGAGCGCATTGCCCTTGGTGACGTTGCCCGCGTATACATTGAAACAGGCCCACCCGGTATAAAAAGCGAAAATGCTCGCATCAACGGTTGGACCTTTATCGACATTGAAGGCGTGGATGTGGGCAGCTATGTCGCCAATGCAAAAACACACTTAGCAAACCAGTTAGATTTACCCGCAGGCTACTCAGTAACTTGGGCAGGTCAGTATGAGTATATGGAGCGAGCCAAAGCCAAACTAAATTACATATTACCGCTTACGCTAGCCATTATTGTGATTTTATTATACCTCAACTTTAGGGCGTTCAAAGAGGTTGCCATTATTATTATTACATTACCTATGGCCATGGTAGGTGGTTTATGGTTAATGTATTTAGAAGGCTTTAACTTTTCTGTTGCGGTGGGTGTAGGATTTATTGCCCTTGCGGGTGTTGCGGTAGAAATCGGTGTTATTATGTTGGTTTATTTAAATCAAGCTCTCACTGATTTAAAAGAAAAAGCTCAGCAAGAAGGCCAAGTAATTACGCTTGAACGTTACCAAGAGGCGTTACTGCACGGTGCAGGCCTTCGCGTAAGGCCTGTTATGATGACTGTTGCCACTATCATCATCGGTTTACTGCCCATTTTATATGGTAGCGGCACAGGTTCAGAGATAATGAGCAGAATTTCCGCCCCTATGGTGGGTGGTATGAGCAGCGCAGTATTGCTGACCTTAATCGTACTGCCCGCTATTTACAGTTTGGTAAAATACACCGATATTGTGCAATTTAATAAAGGCGTTAATCACGTTGATAAGAACAATTAGAAAAGCCCATAAATGGTTAATGGCCTTTATTGGCATACAATTTTTAATTTGGTCACTCAGTGGGTTATATATGGTGAGTATGGATATTCACTTTATTCATGGCGAGTCGCTGCAAGCGCAAACCAAGCGACCCATAGCACTTGCACAGGTTAACTATTCACTCAGCAATTTGCTGAGTGAATACCCTGATGCCACACAAGTTGAGCTAACCCAATTGTTAGGTAAGCCAATTTATCGTTTTGTTGATAGAAATCAGCGTAAATACATGCTGAATGCTCAAACAGGCGCGCCACTGCCGTTGATAGATAAAGACCGCGCTTTATTAATCGCCAAACACAACATGCGTGGTAACAATAGCATCGCTTCAGTGCAGTTAATTGATGATACAAGCACACTCCCTAGCGAGCTTTCAGCACGTCATTTACCGGTGTGGCAAGTGGTGTTTGAACATTACTCATCACCCACTTTTTATATCAGCCAACACTTTGGCAATATCGTGACTAAACGACATTTTTTTTGGCGGATGTTCGATTGGATGTGGCGCTTGCATATTATGGATTATGATGACGGCGAAAATGTAGCCAACTGGTTTTTGCTATTCATTGCCTTGCTTAGTGTCTCAGCGGCCCTACTTGGCTTGATGCTTACTTACCAACGCGTAGTCAAGCCCAATAGTACAGGAGCCAACTAAGTTATGTTTAAACTAAACAAAACCTTACATAAATGGCTCTCGTTATTTGTGGGCCTACAACTACTTATTTGGCTTATTACAGGTTTGTATTTTAACTTAATGGACCATAAAAAAGGCGCGGGTAATGCTAACTTACGAGCTGTAAATCATGTTGGCAAGGTACTACACACCAACTTAACACCTTGGCAAAGCCTTGCTATAAAACCTGCACAAAGCATTAAACTACTGTGGATTTTGGGCCAGCCTTATTATCAAATTATTGAACAAGCCGGTGCCCATCGTTATCAAACCAAAGTTGTTTATTTATTAGATGCACAAACAGGAACTCCCGCACCTTTAAACGAAACACTGGCACGCACCATCGCGCTTAAGTCTTTCAAAGGAGCTGTTAACATTACCGAGGCGCGTTTACTTGAGCCACCCATTGCTGCGCTACCTAAAGAGCAAAACCCGCTTTGGCAAGTAATCCTAAATGATGCCAACAATACCCATATATACATTGAGCACAGCTCTGGCCAAGTTATCGCCCATGTTAATGATGATAGGCGACTGCGCGACTTAGCATTTAAATTGCATTTTATGGATTATATGAACACAGGCGGGTTTAATCATTGGTTGATCATTATATTTGCCATTGCCACCTTGGTACTCTCATTGACTGGCGCTACATGGTTAATCGAGCGCTTTAAAGCTGGGCAACTGAACCTCATTTTTAAGCACCATAAAAAGAGTGTAACGGTCACAGAACTGACCAGTCAGCAAACCCATACTCTTGCTTTAGAAGCAAAAAGCAGTTTATTTGATGCCTTAATTGCATCTGGCATTCAATTGCCTTCAAGTTGTGGTGGCGGGGGGACCTGCGGCTTATGCAAAGTACGCTGCAAATCAGTGGTTAATGCGACGAGTGCAGATAAAGCGCGGCTATCAGATGCAAAGCTTGAGCAAGGCTACCGACTGGCTTGTGAGCACAATGCTGGCGAAGTAACCAACATTGAGGTGCGCGCTAAGGGATCTTAATTACCCCGACTCTGGTTAAGCAAATTTGTCCAATAAAGCTATTTTGGATTATAAAATTGAAATCTATTCATCTGTTAATGATAACTATATCCCCCTAAAGCCTTGATGGATGCTACACTAAGCCGCGCTTTTGCCTCCCACCAATAAGGACCGCCCTCAATGAGAGCTAGCCTCCGCAGCAGAATGATTGAAGTATGTGATAGTAAAATAGCCTACAAAGGCGACAACGTGGGGTTATCTTTTTACGCGTTTTTTGCCAATAAAAACAGCGACCCTGAATTACTTATGGAAGCAGCCACTTGGTGGATAAAAACCCACCAACTTGACCACTTTGAAAAAGCCGTAAAAATCAAAAAAATGGTCGAAGATATGTAAAACCATATTATTCAAGTATCGGCATGCAACGTTACTATTGCACTCATTCGCCCAAAACACGTTGCATCAACTGTGCTTTAGTAGGCAGTTCAATTGCTAATGCTTGCTCTATCTCTGCGTGCGTTAATATCCGACGATGATGAGAAGAGGCATAAACCGACACCTCTAGCTCCAGCTGTTGTAGTTTATCGGTCAATATTTTAAGACGGTGGTATGTATCCCCATGTGGCCAATTACTTGGAGAGTCAAAGCCACTTTGCCAACTGCTACCAAACATATCTTCGCTAAACAATAACTTATGTTCAGGCAAATACAGCACCAAATTATGACTTGCATGGCTATTTGGTACATCAATTAATATCACCTTGTTATTTGCAAGCGCATGCATATTGGTTGCCGCTGTTAGTCGCTGTGCCTCTAATGGCGCTGTTAAATGCGCTTGTAACGCACTTATATCACTTGGATGCACAATAAGGTCAGCACCGTGTGCAATCACGTCTTCTAATCCCATCATGTGATCGCTATGGTGGTGCGTGACCACATGCTGCGCTATAGGCTTGTTTAACCCAGTATGGGTTTTTAATAAAGCCAGATTTTTTTGCCATGCTTTATCATTGGCGTGCATTTGCCATGCGCCTGCTGAAATAAAATACTCCCCTGCATCTACAAATAATGTGTACCCCCAACCTTGGCCGATAAAATACACGCCTTTGGCTAGTTGCAAAAAAGTATGCTTTGATACATCAACAGGGACGTCTTTAGGCTTAACTTTATACGCTTTGGGCAAGCTAAACACTTGGCTTTTTAATGAATTAAAAGAGAGTTCTCTCAAATAGGCTTGATAAATAGGCCCTTCACTGCTGCTCATAAATAATTGTTGAGCCCATACAAAACCTTGTTGCTGTTGGTGGTTTAAAAAATCAAAGCTGCGTAATTGCCCGCCACGCTCTGTAAGCATCCGACTCAAGTAGCCAGTTTGTTGATTAAGGTAGACAATATATTGTTGCTCAGAGCCTTCATGTACGGTTAATACATCGTGCGCCGCGCCTTGAATATAAGCCGTATCGGTCCATTTACTGGCGGCTCTATCTTGATAGAGTTTGCGAATAATAAGCGGATCTAACTGCTCACTCACTGTAAAATCAGTATTTTCAAACGTTATATTACTGGCTGGTTGATACTGCTTTAGCGCATGGTCAATCACATATCCTTTATCAGCCACAAATAAGCGCTCTATAACACTTGGCATATTACTACCGTGACTACCTACCAACCGAGTAGTTACTTGCTTAAATGCTTTGTGCTGCTTGGTAAAATCAATCAACAGCATACGCTGTTGTTCATTAACATAGCTTACAGTTTCGCCCTGTAAGGCATGGCTACTTTGCCATTGAGAGTATTGGTTAGCTTGCTCTCGTGCACTGATACTTTGCAGCGTCAGCAACGCATCGCCACCATAAGCTGCAACGGCATGGCTAATAATTCGCTGCTCTTTTTGCGCTGCTACACCTACATTACACACCACTAACAGTGCACAACTGCTAACAACCTGCTTTAACGTTTTAATTAATGTTTGCATACTTCAACCCATTACTTGATGTTTTTACTGCAAGCATTAAATGCAATCGCGTACTTTTAACACCACAATGGCAAGCTTATAAAATACTGATGGTTTGCTGATTGATTTTAATTTATTGTTTTTTATGCTTATTTAAAATAATCGTATAAACCAAAAGCGTATTTTCAAGCTAGACAGCTTAGTTAATAGCCCATAAACTGAAGCCAGATGTATTTGAGTAACCAGCCAATGACGCACAGCCATATTTTTTTTATTAATGAATTTAAAATTGACCTGTCGCGGTGCGTGATCAGGCATGATGAACATTACCATGTAGATTTTGATATCCCATGTAAGGAATTGAATTGATGAAAAAAGTAATAGTCCTTGGTGGATATGGAAATTTTGGTAAAAGGATTGTTGAGAACCTTACCAGTATTGAAGATATAACCGTACTCATTGCAGGTCGAAACTTAAGTAAGTCGTCTGCACTAGTCGCAAATCTAGAAAATACTTCAGCCGCTAAGTTAGAGCCATTAGTCATTGATATTTTCGCTGATGATTTTAATGATCAGTTAGCTACACTGTCTCCTTACCTTGTTATTCATACAAGTGGTCCTTTTCAGGGGCAAGATTATCGCGTGCCCAAAGCATGCATTGCATGTGGCGCTCACTATATTGATTTAGCTGATGATAGAAGATTTGTTTGTGATATTGCTGAGTTAGACATCGAAGCAAAAGATAAGGGGGTATTAATCGTAAGTGGTGCTAGTTCCGTGCCAGGCTTGTCTTCAGCTGTTATTGAGCGCTATCAAAATCAATTTAGTACCATTGACTCTATTAATTTAGCGATTGCTCCGGGGAATAAAGCAGAACGCGGGTTAGCAACAGTTGAAGCAATTCTATCTTACACAGGACACCCCCTGAATGTATTTAAAGATGGACGTTGGCAAGATGTTTATGGCTGGATGGACTCTAAAATAAATGACTTTGGTGGCTTTGTTGGTAAACGGCACTTAGCGAATGTAGATGTCCCCGATTTAGAGCTATTTCCTAGCCGATATGACGTAACGCAGCAAGTTAGCTTTCAAGCTGGCTTAGAGCTGCCACTTCTGCATAAAACGATGGTGGGCATGGCCTATTTATCAAAAGTTGGTTTTATAAAAAATTGGGCACCGTTATCAAAAGCAATTGTTAGGACCAGTAATGTGTTTCTTCCTTTTGGCAGTGATAAAGGGGCTATGGAAGTGCTGATTAGTGGTAAGGGTAATGATGGTAATGATGGTAATGCGAAAAAAATAAAGTGGACCTTGTATGCACCAAAGGGCAACGGCCCTTATATTCCAACGCTTTCCACTATTATTTTAGCAAGAAAGATTTTGAGTAATGATAAGCAACGCTCTCAACAGGCAACCGGCGCTCAACCGTGTGTAGGTATGTTTGAATTAAGTGAATTCGATACTTACTTTGATGCGTTAGATATTCACTATGAAGAACAATTGTTTTCTGAAGTAGTAAGGAAGAAAGGATGATGGAATACTATTTAGTCCTTAAACTGCTCCACATTCTAGCTGCTGTTGTTGTAACTGGCACTGGCGCTGGTATTGCCTTTTTTATGTTTATGGCCAATAGATCTAACAATCCACAAGCAATTTATATAACGGCCAAGCATGTAATTTTAGGCGATTGGATTTTCACTACACCAGCTGTTATTACCCAAATAATAACAGGGATACTTTTGATGAACATGCAAGGATATTCATTTTCAGCGCCATGGTTTTATTGGGTTGTAGGACTGTTTTCTTTCATTGGAATTTGTTGGTTACCTGTACTTCGTATTCAATACAAATTACGTGGGTTAGCTAAGATATCTGTCGATTCAAATCAAGTTGCGCCTGAATTTAAGTCATTAATGAAAATCTGGACGCTGCTGGGTATTCCAGCTTTTACAGCAATAATAGCTATTTTCTGGTTAATGGTCTTCAAACCATTCCCTGTTACTTAGAGGCTAACTATGAAACAAGATGGCCAAGAAAAATTATATAAACCTGCGATTTATTCACTGGCCTTTTTATGGGTTTTTACAGGGCTAACTTCAATTTATTTTTCTCCTGAGATTGGTTATGAGATTCTAGCAAGCGCCAATATCACAGGTTCTATGGCAGACTTTTCCGTTTATGCTGGAGGTGCTTTAGATATTGTACTTGGGCTTTGGCTTCTAAGCTCAGTAAAAACAAAGTTATGCTGCATTGTGCAAGTAGCAGTGATAGCGCTCTATACGATAATTTTAACCATTATCGATGCGAGTTTTTGGTTACATCCATTTGGGCCGATAACCAAGAATATACCTATTGTTGTTCTGATTGGTTACGTTTACATCGCCAATGTTGACAGTGGTTTAATACACCCTCAATAAGAACCTGACAACTAAATAATTAGTTTAAATCAAAAATAGGAGGCCAACTTTGTCATCATTACAAATAGCAAGATTCATTATTTCCTTTAGTTGGTTATATCATGGGATTTTTCCAAAACTTGTTCATATTGCACCATTAGAAAAAACCATGACTGCCAGCATTGGTTTATCGAACGAGCTTTCTTATTTAGTTACTAAGTCAGCGGGTGTTGGAGAAGTTGCTTTCGGAGTTTTATTCTTCATTTTTTATCGTAATAAAACGGTAATTTCATTAAATATTATTGGACTTTCTGGCTTATTATGTTTTGTCGCAATATTGCAGCCACAACTTCTTATTGAAGCATTTAACCCAGTTACCACCAATATTGCTCTAATTGGTTTTAGTTTGATTTTACTTATCGAGCTAAAGAAAGAAATAAAAAAAGAGCACAAAAAGGAGAAGGTATGACTGTCAAAAAGTATCCTCCTAACGTTGATATAAATGACTGTGTGATTATATTTGATGGTATCTGCAAGCTTTGTAATGCTTGGAGGCCTTGTTGATCAAATAACGCTCTTATGATCAATTTCTCATTTTTAATTCTGTTGCTGATATTTGGCCACGTCCGTATTTTAGAAACACTAGAATAAGATGGCATTGCTTTGAACATCGTTCTTGCTCGCTCATATAGCTATTATCTTGCTCTATAATTATACTGGTTTGTTGATTCCAAGGTTATTTCGCTATTCTTTTTATCCAAACAGTTATAGAAGTTACAATATAGAAAGGCTTCATACTCTAATGGTGATCTATCACCATTAGAGTATGAACAAAGTTCCTTAAGAAAAGTGTCCTGATGTAGTTGCGCAGAACATATTGTTTAAAAAATTCCTTAAGGACAAGCTTTATTGTCTATGGGCAAACTTTATTGTTCCAACACAACACTAAACCTCTTGCCCCGCGGCAAAGCCGCAGCTCCATGCGTATTGGAAGTTATACCCGCCTAACCAACCAGTTACATCGGTAACTTCGCCGATAAAATATAGGCCTTTTTGCTTTTTGGCTTCAAAGGTTTTTGAGCTGAGTTCATCAGTATCAACACCGCCGAGCGTCACTTCGGCGGTGCGGTAGCCTTCGGTTCCGTTGGGTTTTATTTGCCAATGGTGTAGGTAGTTGGCAATGGCGTCTATTTCACTGTGGGTGAGCTGGTTCAGGGCTTTATCTGGAATGGCTTGCTCCGTAATCAATACCTCGATAAAACGCTTGGGTAAAATAGTCCCTAAGGCGTTTTTAAGCGATTTACTACCGTTGTCGCTGCGCCATTGGTGAAGGGTGTCATTTAGACTTTGCTCTGGTAATAAATTAATGGTCACAACCTGCCCTGCGCGCCAAAATGATGATATTTGTAAAATTGCTGGGCCCGAGAGGCCTCTGTGAGTAAACAAAATGTTTTCTTTAAATTCAGTGCCACACTCACTACTTACTTCACATAGAACACTCACCCCAGATAAACCATCAAAGCGTATTTTGTCATGTTCGTGCAGGGTAAATGGCACTAATGCAGCCATAGTTGGTAATAATTTTAATCCAAATTGCTCGGCAATTTTGTAACCAATTGGGGTTGCGCCAAGCTTAGGCATAGTCAGGCCACCAGCAGCAACCACGAGCGACTCGCACTCAAAGATTTGCTCTGAAGTAGTGACAATATATCCCCCTTGCTCTTTGGCTTGTACGTTACTTACTTCGTTGCGTAAAAATAACTGTACACCTGCCCAGTCACACTCTGTTGTAAGTATATCAACAATATCTTGTGCGCTGTTATCACAAAATAGCTGTCCCAAAGTTTTGTGGTGATAAGCCAAACCATGACGATCGACTAGTTCAATAAAGTCGTGCTGGGTATAACGACTTAAACATGACTTTACAAAGTGTGGATTACCACACAGATAATTACTCGGTGAGGCACCTTCATTAGTAAAATTGCAGCGCCCACCGCCACTTATCAAAATTTTTCGGCCTGGTTTTTTACCCATATCAAGCACTGCAACCGAGCGACCTCGGTACCCTGCTTGCGCCGCACACATTAGCCCTGCGGCACCCGCACCAATAATTACTACATCAAACTGTGACATGTTTTACTCAAACAACCATCTTATGAATGCATTATACCTAGATTATTTATCAAGTCAGAACAACTCATTACATCAAATAGTTACCGCGCCCACATTGAACAAAAAACAAACACATAAAATAGCTGTAAAGCAAACTGCAATTGAACATTTTTTTACCAAAACAGTAAAAAGGTAGTTACATTTACATTTATTTACATAACAAATTAATATTTCATACCTTTGTAAAAGTGTAGAGCAAAAGCTTAAAAAACAACCGCTTAATGTAATTTAATTATCATATAGCCATCTGCTTATAACCAATTTACCAATGTAAATAACAAAACAGTTCTTTTAAAAAGTTAACCATAACTTTACGTTCTGTAACGTTCCCCTTGCACTTACGCAGAGGAAATTTAATAAAACAACAACATGTTAGGGAATCTCAAATGACAACAACAAAGCAATTCAAATTAGGTGCATTGTCCATTGCAATGACCACACTGTTCACGGCACACACAACCTTTGCTAATACTGACTTGTCAGCTCAGGGTAATATCAACTTTGCGCAAACTTCGACTAAGTTACAACACCAAGGTAAACTTGGTACGCAATTCATCATTAAGTATAAAAATAACAACCAATCAATCATGGCAGCTCACGCAGACTCTGGTGCAACAGTGTCACAAGCGGCAATGAACAAACAAGCACAAAGCTTTGTACAAGGTTTTACAAGTAAAAAGTCAAATGTAAATACACACTATGTTCGCCCAATGGCGCTAAGTAATCACCATGTTATGCGCGTTGATAGAAAGCTGTCTCCAAGCGAAGCAAATGCATTTATGCAAGAGGTTGCAGCATCTGGTAACGTTGAATACATTGAAATTGACCAAATGTTACAACCATTTGCTACGCCTAATGACCCACGTTATAACGACCAATGGCACTACTACGAAGCAAATGGTGGTTTAAACCTACCTACGGCTTGGGATAGTGCAACGGGTACAGGTGTAACGGTAGCGGTACTTGATACAGGTTACCGCCCACACATAGACCTGAACGCAAATATTTTGCCAGGATATGACATGATTTCAAACGCTTTAGTTGCCAATGATGGTGACTTGCGTGACAACGATGCAAGAGACCCTGGTGATGCAACAACTCGTGGCGAATGCGGCACTGACAGTAGTGGCAACCCTGTACCTAGCTCAAATAGAGACTCTAGTTGGCACGGCACACACGTTGCGGGTACTGTTGCTGCAGTAACCAATAACGGTGAGGGTGTAGCTGGTGTAGCATACGATGCGAAAGTAGTTCCTGTACGTGTACTTGGTAAATGTGGTGGTTTAACTTCAGACATTGCTGATGGCATCATTTGGGCATCTGGTGGGTCTGTGTCTGGCACTACTGCAAATGCAAACCCTGCTGATGTGATTAACATGAGTTTAGGTGGTGGTGGTAACTGTAGTGCCACAACACAAAATGCAATTAACCAAGCACGTAACAATGGTTCAGTGATTGTTATTGCAGCGGGTAACGATAACGACAACGCAAATAACTACAATCCAGGCAACTGTAATGGTGTGGTAAACGTTGCATCAGTTAACCGCAGTGGTGGTCGCGCTTACTATTCAAACTTTGGTACATCTATTGACGTTGCAGCACCAGGCGGCGCGCAAAGCTTTGCTAATGATTCACAGGGTGTGTTATCTACGCACAACTCTGGTAGCACAGGCCCAGTTGCAGATAGCTATCACTACTCACAAGGCACATCAATGGCTGCCCCTCACGTTGCAGGTGTAGCGGCACTAATCAAGCAAGCTAAACCCACAGCAACACCAGATGAAATTGAAACTATTTTAAAAGACACAACCCGTAGCTTCCCTGCAACATGTAATAGCTGTGGTACTGGTATTGTTGATGCTGCTGCGGCTGTGCAAGCTGCAACGGGTGTTATTATTGACCCTGTAGAAGAAGCACTTGAAGATGGTGTTGCTAAAACAGGCCTAAGTGGAGCCAAAAATAGCGAAACGTTCTACTACATTGATGTACCTGCAGGTGCTAGCAAACTTGATGTTACCATGAACGGTGGTAGCGGTGATGCAGATTTATACTTACAAGCAGGCGCAAAGCCAACTACAAGCAGCTATGTTTGTCGCTCTTGGGAGTCGGGTAACACTGAAACCTGTACCATTGATAACCCAACAGCGGGTAAATACTGGGTGATGCTACAAGCCTATTCAACATACTCACAAGTTAACCTGCAAGCAGATATTACCTCAGGCTCTAACCCAACACCGCCACAACCAGGTGGGGCAACTGAAAGTAACCTTTCAAGCACAAGCGGTCAGTGGCTTCATTACACTATTGATGTGCCAGCAGGTATGACGAACTTCACTGTTACAACATCGGGTGGCTCAGGCGACGCTGACTTGTATGTAAAACAAGGGTCACAACCAACGTCTTCAAGCTATGAGTGTCGTTCTTGGAACAATGGCAACTCTGAAGTATGTACATTTACCAACCCAACAGCGGGTAAATGGCACTTAAGCTTAAATGCGTATAGCAGCTTCTCTGGGTTAACACTGAACGCGCAGTACAACCCATAAATATTGAAGTTTCCCCAACACTCTAACTAAGTGTCTACATTAAAAATAAGACGCTTAGTTAGGCAAAAAAAAATCGGTCACACCATATGGCATGACCGATTTTTTATTTCAATCCCCCTGTACCCTAACAATACTTTTTTAATACGTAAGTAATTCTTGGAGCTATTCATACCTATTGATAAATTATTTTTTACGATTATGCTTATCTCTATCATTTGTTAGCGCTTCCTTGATCACCATTATTAATGCCATAACCACAGGAGATGTCATTCCAACAATCGCCGTAAAGGCTTCCATTTCTAGAAAATAACCCGAAATACACGTCACGAGTACCAATACAACCGTGGTAGGCATTATCCATTTACCTAATAACATCAGTACAGTATCTTGTACCGAAGTAATATGCTTCGGTTGCTGTTTAGGCTTTTCTTCAGGTTTAGGATCTTCATCACCACAGGGGGGTGATGTACCGGTAAAATTTTTTTTCATCAAAATTACTCCATTGACTGTAAAATTTTAGGAGGGAGGAGGCTTGCGCCTCCATTATTTAGTCGCTACAAAGCCATAACAGCTTGCAGGAGAGGAAGGGAGGTAAGGAAGACGTTAAATTAATGCAACCAGTAACTTGGGTTATGCACCGCTGACTTTAAATCTGAATGTATTGCTTGATTAGGGGTTAACAGGTCAAAGTAAATCGTGCTTAAACGCAGCCATTTGGCCAAGGAAGTATGCTCTAGCTGATTAATATGCAACAACGTTTGGTCGCACATTTGGCCGCTGATGGGTAAAACAAAATGCTGCTGCAATTGGCTAAGCAATACATCAACATACCCATTGATCGATGCTTTAAATAGCAAATTAGCGATATCTTGGCGAATGACCTCATCACCCCTTAACTGCAGCCAAATTTCTTCACAGTATTGCTGTTTAAATAACGTATATAGTTCAGGTTGAGAAAACCCAGCGGCTTTCATTGTTTGCCAACATGATAATTGGTCTAGCGCAACACAAAAAGCGTCTTTTTTTGGGCCGCTCAATGTCATCACCGTTTTAAATGCTTGCGCATAACTTGCCATCATCTACCTCATTTGGGACTTTTTTAGATGACGTAAAAGCACGTAAAACGTGATTTTAAATACGGCTTAAGTTACCTCTTTTTTCAATAAAAATAAGAGAGATAAAATCACTGATCATAGAAGACAGTTCTGACTGGCTATTGTTATGATCATGACACAAAGCTCTAGAGCCACCATGAGTAAGAAAATGACTGTACCCCTCATCGTCAAAATATAATGCCTGCACTTGAGAGCTCAATTGCGCGGTTTTATAACGGCATGCAATATGGTGACTGCCTGAGGGCGCGAAAAACACCATTTGGCTGTCGTCGGCACCAAATGTTCCATCACTTTGCAAGCTGCCACTAAATGTAAAAGTAACCTCATAAATTAAATCAATCACAGTGTTATTAGTTTCTAGCTGCGCTGTTTTTGTGACTATATCGCTGGCATAACCATGACTTGCCAGCTCAGTTTTTGCACCACCTAACTGTGCTAATACTATTTGCGTAAACAGTTCATCAAGGTATCGCTTTCTATCGTATTCGCTCACTAACCGAGTATTATCAGCTTTTGCTTTAGCTACCTCATAAAGTTGTAATCTATGCTGATGGGCAAGGATCAATTCATGGGTGTTACCTTCATTATATGTGTGCATAAAAATCCTCTGTAACTTGTTATTAAAAACCATATTTCCATTCAATGTGGAGTAACGCTTGGTCCAACCAAGGTAATTGCACCATACCTAACCCCCAAGGCAGTTTCGACATTAAAACGTCTTGCGGCATAGTTACAACATTAATATGACAACCCGATTCGGTTTGCTCCACCGTCCCTTCGCGGGTAATAAACATGCGTACAAACTCATCAACCGGCATGCCTTTTAATATCTGCCAACGACTCACTAGTGCCTGTAGCATGTAGTCAATTGCCATCATGGTTGGTTCATTCAGCTCAATAAGCTGATCTACTTGAGTGTCCAGTGGTAACCCCAGTAAAGCATTCACGGTTAAGCTCTCTTCAATTAGCGGGTCTACATTTGCGATGTAACACAACACTGCATGTGCTTGCAGGTGCGCGTCATCATTTTTAAACTGCCCTTCATTTTCATGCCCACTGTCATACACAAGGTCAAGCTTGGTAAACAAAGTGGGCAAAAAAGGCCATAAAATCACTAAACCCACATCAAAAGACTCTGGGTTATTTTGCTGCTCACTGATGACCTGTAATTGCGCAAGTTGTGATTGAACTTGTGCAATCATGTTTTGAACAATCTCTTTACTGGCTTTTAAACGGGTTGTTCTGGCAAGCTTTGCCAACTGACTTTGGCTTTGCTCAATCGCTTGTTTGAGCTCAAAATTTTGTGGTGTTGAATGCGTATGAATTTGCTGTGTTAGATGTGCTAGAAGCTGTTGCGCGTCATCAATGTGCTCAACCGTTACTAAAGCATTAAAGAATGTTTTTGATTTACTCGATGATGAAAAGTGTGTTTGCTTATTTAAAGGAGCTTGTTCGAGCGCAGCATAATCGATAGATGATTGAACATGCTGCGCTATTTCATACCCTTTACTTGTATCAGTATCAATTTCACCATGAGTGCCTTGGGCTTGCCTTAATTCATTACTTTCTTCGTCTTGATTATGGCTGTCAAAAGTATTACTGAGCACACTAAAATCATGCGGATGAACTAAATTTCCACCGCTTTTAGTTACCGTATTGTGAGTCGAATCGTGCCGTGATTGCGGTATTTCTTTGGTATCACAATTTATGCTTGCCAATACGTCATCACGACCGTTTTCACTGGCCTGCGTATCGGATAATGTAGCACGATGTAATTGATCATTGGTTTTACTCACACTGCGGGAAACTGACACGCCATAATCATGCCTTATTACAGTCAAATCTTGCTCTGCATGTCCGCTAACAGCTTGCGTATCTGCGCGATTATACCTATTTGATAAGCTTGCTTCACCCACTTCTGAGGTTTGAGTTACATTATGAATTTCATCTGCCATTGGCTGTAACTGGTTTAGTGGCTGCGCAACAGTGGTGTGCTTATAGCCTTGATTTGTCATGTTTAAGGAAGCAACCTTGGCCGCCTTAACAGGTTTTAGCCAAATGCTGTCCAGCTCTGAAATTTGCTTGGTTGCATGGTTAACCAAAGGCATAAGCCAAGCGTCCAAGCCTGTGTCAATACGCTCTATAAGTGGTAGTTTTTGAACCAGCTCTTTTTTAATCAAATCGAGTGATTGCACATGCTGGGTAATTAACTGTTGCAGTTGCCTACCTTGCGCCCCTTGCTCTGCTGCTCCAAGTAAACTATTTAGCTCATTAACAAGCCACACTTGCTGCTTTAAAACAAACCCATAAATACGCTGTACTGATGGCAGATAACAAAGTTGCAATTCACGCCCAAACGCGGCCATATGAGCAACTCGATTACAGCATTGCCAAATTAATGAGCTGCAGTTACTCGCAGTGGTTTGCTTTGGTGACAATGCTTGCTCTTGCTCAAAGCATTGCATCATATCGTCCAAACCACACGTAAATTGCTCATAAAGCTTATCTAAACGCTCACTCACCGCTTTTTCGAACTGCGCTTCATCAATAGCCAGTGCGATAGTGGGTGCGAATGATTTATCTAAGCAAGCATATTGACATTGTTTGAGCAATGTATCGATCACCCTATTCAGTAGGGGTCTACTCACAATACCACTTTGCAATTGCAACCATAAACTTGACCCCGTTTGAATCGGTAAGCTTTTTAACTGCTCAATTACGCTCACCAGTATCCTCTGCTCATCCGCAGCTAAAACCTGAGTTTGTTGAGGCTGCGCGAGCCAAGACTTTGTCCGCTTTAAAGCAGCGACAAGCTCACTGTCGTTAACCTTTACAGCAAACTCACTTAATTGTTTATTGGTTACCACACGCTGATATTGCAGGCTCCATTGGCTTGCATCATCAAGCCATCTTTGCAATGCTCGCTCTGATATTGCTTGCGCTGCTTGCCATTTAAGCGGTAGTTCTAGTAACAAAACGGGTACATCGGGTAATCTACTTAATAAACTATAAAGTTTTAATAAGCTTCTTTTGTTGCCATTGACACTGCTAATCATGTGACTTTGAGTGCGTAATTTTGCTGCTAATTTTACTATTTTTTCAAGGGTACTGTGCGGCGCTTGCTTATAGCGTAAAGCATCGCCAAATGCTTGTGTTACCTGATCCAATTTAGAGGCTAAGTTGACGCTCAACTGGGTTTGATTTACGCGGATTGTTTGCAGCGCCAACCACGCTTTTAGCTGCTGCTTGGGTAACATATGAGAATTGGCAAGTATCTGTAATAACAACAATACCTGTTTTAAAATTTGCTGTTGTTGTGCTCCTATCGCGGTTATTTTGGTCGCTGGCTTTAGCTGCATATCTGTACTTTGAGCAAACTCAGTATGGCCTACCAAGTCAATTGCTAAATCTGCCTTTTGTGCCACTGTGCTTACAATTCGATGTAAATCGCTCAATGCTTTTTGATTACATTGATTTTTGTTTAGCGCACACCACATACTGAGCATTTGTGCGTGTTTAGACGTTTTTAAAACGATAATGGTTTGCTGTAATAACCGCTCACTAAATCCATTATGTGCAATAAATAACTCATGTAAAGTGAGTAGCAACGTGCGGTGTTGCTGTAATTCAGCGTGCCCTGTGGTTAGGGTCATAAACTCTAACAAGCTAATAAATCGCTCACATTGCGCGGCACTTAAACAAGTTAACAGTTGAGTGACTCTCTGTTGCTCGTGCACCTCATAAAGCGGTGCCACCAGCAACGGTAATAGCGTTTTATCTTGGTAACATAACTGTACCAACCTATGCCTAAGCTGCACCGAGTTAGGCTGTAATTGTAGTTTCTCTAGTGGGTTGAACGATGTTTCAAGCGCTTCTTTTAACTGCCGCTTTAGCTCAAGCCGAAGTGTTGCTTTGGTCACCCCCCTCTGTGGCTTTTGTTTACTCAATATGGTGAGCAAGTTCAGTAAAATGCTATTATAGCGAGTTACCCCTTGGCGATGTATTGCAGCTTGCTGAAGGGAGTTCTCTTTGCCGTATTGCTGCACCGCGTTTTTTAGCTGCTTGGTAATACTGTCGCTCAGCTGAGGATAAACATACTGTTTAAACGCAGCAAATGGGTCAAGCATCACAAACTGCCAGTCAATTTCGGTTAAATCAAGATCTATGTCAGGTAACTTAATTGCATCTAAGGGTAAATTAGGCTCATCTAACTCAGGCCAATCCATTTGTGTTAGCCCCAGTATCAACCAATCTGAAAATTGATTTTGCACATCTTCCAAACTGCTGCCTGAGGCACGCAAAGCAGATGGAGGGGCCTGTATATCGGCCCCTAGCTGTTTAATGGTTAGCTTCATAATTAAATGTGATCATTGCGCCAAGGTTGAGCACCACACATCACAGGGCCGTCTATATACAAGCCATGCCACCAGTAATCTTGGTGAGTATGCTCATCATGACTTGTATCACATCCAGCACTGTAAATATGATGCCCTACCTCTGCTTCAGCACGGTTACCTCGCCAGTAGCCCTGTGCCATTAAGTTTTGACATTTATAAGCACCACCACCATAAAGCACCGCGGTATTGGAACGCGCTACCACTTGGCTGTCATCACAATACGCAACCCCTGCGCCAGATTCAGCGCGGCATAATGACACAGTGAGCGTTGACTCTTTAACACCAAACACCCCACCACCTTGGCGTGCGGCTGAACAATGTTTAATATTGCCCGCTTCTACTGCGCTGACTTCAGACTCACCGTAAATTGCCCCACCATCACCACTTACGTGGTGGTTTTCAATCACACAGTTGAGTTTGGCACTTTGTACATAACGCAGGTGGAACGCACCACCATTTCCTTCAAACAACCCGCCATTAAGGAGTGAACCATCAAAGGTGAAGCCTCTCATTTCAACGCTTTTAACCAGCGCATCACTTTGCCCATGAATTAAAAAGCGACACCCTGCATGCTCTTTCACAATGCGAGTTTCTCGTTCATTAAAGCCAATAATGCTCACGTTTGAGCCAATACGCACTTGCTGCTTCAATTTGTAGGCACGGTTCATTTGTGGATGACTGGTATGCGGTAAGAGTAAAATAGTCACATTGCAGAGTATTTCTCGACTCATAACATCATCAAACTCTTGCTGGTTTTGTACCAACAATACTTTATTACTTTCAGCCCATGACCAGCAGTGTGCATCTACATAAGCTTTTATCGCGGCCTGTGTTGCCAACATCTCGTTGGATGACATCTCGCCGCCAAGCTCAACATCAGTTGAAATACTATCAACGAGTTGAGTGTCACCCAGTTGCATCGTTGTCGCGCTAAATGCACCACTAACCTTACAATCGCTTTGTATACTGGCGTCTTCTGCAAAAGTTAGCCCGCTATCAACGGTCAATGTATTGCGAACCCGTACATCTCCCTCTATATCAAGTTTGCACTCTGGAGTTTGCGTACCAACCCCGACATGACCCTCAGGGGTTATGTGCAACGCATCAGTGCTATTTGCTTGAATACTCAATGGGGCAGAAGCTGTATTCGACTCAACATGAATAACATGTTCACCAGAGACTGATAGAGAAGGTGCCGCTATGTTACTTTCTGTGTACAACGGACTATGTAAATTAACTTCACCATGCACAGTTACAGCATTGTTAAACGTAGATGCAGGCGTGATAGTAACCTGTGATCCTACTTCTAAGCCGTCAATATTAAGTCCGCCTTGCAGCGTTGTTTGCTTAGCAACAGTTAACGTATCACGTAGTGACGTATGCTTATGTACCGAAAGCTCATCGTTTAACCTAACCGAGTCTTGAAAGGTGCTGTCGCTTTTTACTTCAACATGACGGTTAAAAGTGGCTTGTCCTTCAACCAATAAAGTGTCTTTTAAATGCACATCGTCATTAACGGTTAAATCGGAGCGAAGTTCCACATCACCAAATATTTTTGCGCCATCAAAACACTCAACTCGACCTGACCCCCGAAGTTTACCATTGAGAATAATATCCCCTTGGATCAAAGCATTACCTGCAACATCCAGTGCCTCTCTTGGGCTATCGGTTTGCACACCCAGCTTACCGTCTTCAATCACCACCGGCTTTTCACCTTGGTGGTACACGGCAAAAGCCTTTGCAAAGTGATTTTGATCAATGGCCACTTGCGCGATACCCGCAGGCATGCCTGTTGGCGCTTCATCGCTCACGCTACTAAAAGGTAAACCAAAGCGCGCCTCACCGGCGAGTTCCGAGTTACCATGCACATTAATATTGCTTCTAAAGCTGGCATATTCATCTACATGCAAACTTTCATCAATTTCTAATCGACCCTTTATCTCTACATCTTTTCTAAATTGACTGTCTTCTGCCACATCAAGTGCATAATCTGGCCGCTCGACGCCTACTCCTAATCGACCGTCATTAAACACTAACCCCGTTTGGCCTCCCTGCCTTTCAATATACAGTCCTCGTTTTCCTTGCTCTTGAATATGCACTCGTGCCTGGGCAGGTTTATCAGATAGATTTAAGTCGCCATCTATCTCTACATGAGTATCAAATTGTGCTAACCCTTCAACTAATAGCGCATTATCAGTTTCGGTTTGCGCAACTATTAAGCCACCCATCGCACTCGCACGGCCATTCACAGTAAGTGTATTATCAACCGTTGTTGAACCATTGGCATTTAAAGGGCCAGTAAAGGTCGCAATGCCATCTGTTACCGTTAAGTTATTATAAAAATCAACGGTATCTGTTACAGATAAAGTGCCACTCAGATTGCTAGAACCTTGCACAAATAAGGCGTCTTTTGGTAGTTGCGCGCTGTTATTGGTTACGCTAAGCGACAAACCATCATCAATTTGGCCCGCACCAGCAACGGTTAGTTTTTTGCTTAGTTTAGTGTCGCCTTGCACCTCAAGCGCAAACTCTTCACCTACAAACTCTTCCCCCATTATCTGCACTTGCCCAGCAACACAGGCTTGACCTGTTAGCGCAAAGTTCACATCAGACTCTGGTAGTGGCTGATTGATAGCAAGTTGACCAGCTGCAATATAAGTGGCTGAGTCTGTTGTACCATGCTGCACTTTGACTGCCGCCTGTTCGCCCAATTGGGTAATATTTACTTGCGAGTTGGTCGTGCTTAATAATGGATTACCATCAATGCTCACAGTTAATTGACCATGAACATCCGTATTGCCAAAAATATCAGCATCGCCATGCACATTAAATGGTGTGGCAAAATTACTGCTGCCCACAGTCACATTCATATCATTGACGCTGAAAATGGCTTCGCCATTATTGTTTAGCACATTCATGTCACTAGCAAAATCTACAGAGCTTGCAAACAGCGCGTCAGCTCCTACATGCAAAGGCTTTATGGGGTTAGCCTCAAACAGGCCTAATTTATCCATTTTGCTGGTGATAATAGGTGTAACCGCTTGACCATTAAAGTGACTTATCTCTACACCTGAGGCGTTGCTTGGATTACTTAATACAGCAAGCTTAGCGTTGCTTTCCCAGTTCGGTTGCTCATTATTTGAGGCAATATTAAGTTGGCTATAAACCTGCGCTGATCCGATATTCGCTTGTTGCGTGATCTCAACATTTGGCGCCGTTACAGTGCCTTTAACATTGACAGGCACTGGAGCCATCTCACTCCCCACCTGAACACTTTGTTTTTTCACGCGCAGTAATGGATTTTCTTCGTAATCTTTTATCAACAGCGCAGATTCTTCTTCTGTTGCTGTTTTAATTACTAACTTACCACTTGGTATAGTACTTTGCTCACCAATGTTCACACCTTGTGAGATATGCGCACTTTGGCCATGTAAGGCAGTGTCTGTGCTAATATCAGCGCTTGCCGTAATATCTGTAAATTGTGCTGAGCCTTTAACCGTTAGCGTTGTATTGAGCAATGCGCCTGCGGCCGTATCTTGCTCTGTTATTCCAGTTTGAGTGTCACCTACCCAAAGTTTATTGGTGGTGGTTTTTTGCGCAATGGTGGCGTGCGTATTCACCGTTAAGTCACTAACAGTCGTTGCACCTGCCACTAAATCTTGCGTTATGGTTGCCGAGTTTGCGCTAACGTGATTGCTCGTAGTGACATTCGTTGCCGTTATATCACTTTCCACGTGCAAGTCATCTTTAATGCTAGTCTTTTGATAGACGGTCACTTTTGACTCGTTTTGCAATGGCGCATCACTTATCTTAATAAACTGTGCTGCACTGGTTCCTACATTCAGTAATGAAGTGTTAACGCTACCTTGCACATCTAGCTTAGCCGAGGCGTTGGTTTTGCCAATCGCTAAGTTACCTTCAACCGCTAAACTTTTATCCACACTAGGCAGCGTTTCGCCGCCAATAGCCATCGACTCAGAAACACTCACATTCCCTGCAAAGTGACTTTTATCTTGACCATTGAGCTTAACGTAATATGCGTCTTGAATATCACCAAAAAGGGCATCATCAGCGACATGAAAGCTGGCAGCAACCTCCGTTGTGCCCACGCCGACCTTACCTTCGGAGTTAATAAAAAATGGCGTTGTATCGTTGTTATAATCATCAACTCGCAGTAATGCATCCATATCGCTACTGCTTTTAGATATATGTAGTTTAGCCTGTGTACTTTGCGCATCTATGCCAACACCTAATGTGTCACGCGCTTCAACATGCCCGGTAAATACCGCATTTTGGCCTGCAAGCATACCGTTAAGCGTCGCTGTACCTGCAACCACCAAGGTATTTGCACTGGCATTGGCAAGTGTTGATGATGCTGATGCTGCTAAATGTGCAGTATTAGTTGTGTCTGTCACATAAAGTGATTGCGCAAGGTGCGCCTCACCCGATACCGTCACTTTAGGATTATTATTTTCATCAAGCTCAGCGCGCAAAATTTCTGCATCGCTATTTTTAACCAGCAATGCATCCGCATTGAGTTGTGCGGTATCTACTTGCTCGGTCGCATTGAGCGTATTTGCTTGTACCGTGCCCGCAATTTGTAATTTCTCATCCGTTTTAGAAAGCAAAAACACGCCATCAAATACTTGCATGCTGTCGCTATTTAAATTCAACGTTTGCGCTTGGCCATTTGTCATACTTAATTCATCAGCAGATAAATTAAGTTGCTCATCCGTGTGTATGTCTGAGCGCACAGTAACAGGTGCCGATATGTCTAACTCGCTTTGACCATCAACTTCAACAACTTGAATAGGGTCATCGACCTGATTAAAGCCTGAGCGGATCATGGCTTCAAAATCATCCCCCGTCGGGGTTTTTAAATCATCAAATTTATCTATTAACGATTGTCGACTTTCTTTTTCGACCACGGTGGTTGATTGTGCAGAATGCGCAGCTTCTTGCTCGTTAAATGTGTTCATTAGTTATTCCTTGATTAAATACGATTTGGCTTGCTGTGGGCAACGATAAACTTAGACTGCTCAGTTGAGCGGGAATTAATGGTTGAAATAGACACCGGATACAAAGGCTTTAGATAGGCCAATGGCGAGTAACCAATTGTCAGCCTTTTATCTTGTTGGACATGGTCAGAAATACTGGGCCGACAAATTTCATCAATATAATGTTGAGCACTGAGGTAAAAAATATCGTCTGCGCTAAAGTCAGTGGGAAAATACGTAACATACGCATCAATATTGGTGTTAACACTACGATAAATATCACTACTGGTTTGACCATCAATAACAAACTCATCCACAGAGTCATCATCGCAATACACCAATAAAATCTCGACCATGGTCTCTTTCACTTCATCCCATAGGCCCAGTTTGTCTGCTTGGTGGGTAAGAATAACCGTTGACAGAGGCCATATCGGTCCGGAGTTAGGCTCTAACGGTATAGGCGATGTAAAAAACTGACCTAACAATTTACTTAGCTGCTGTTCAATTGCAGTTACGGATGCATTTGAAAGCTCAAAACGCTCGCGTTGGGTTTGCGAAAAGTAGTTAAGCCAACCATAGTAAAGGCGCTCAAATAAGCTCATGCTTTCTCTATCTAGCCATAGGCAGTGAACAGGCATATGCAAAGGGGTCAACTCACGAATTTTACGCTCGGCAAATTGGCGAAACTCAACGCAGGCAAACCGTGTTGTCCAATCTGGCAGCATAAAATACAGACTATTACTCAATTGTGCGCGCTCCAAAGCACTAAAATGCTCACTTTGCAGCAAACTGCCTTCCACCAGATAAAAGCTTTCGCGGTTATGTGTTGCCAACGGCATATGGGCAGGATGAGATAAACCAAGGCGGCGCATAATTCCTTTAGCCATTGCACTACATTGACTTAGCTGTACATCGGCTGATAAATAATCATAACCACGGCAACGGTTTTGTCCTAGGTGACTAATCTCACTGAGTAAACGACATTTATCTATGTATTGACGCAGCAATACCAAACGTTCAAGCAGTGGCTCTGCTGGGCTTGGATCGGCCTCATTACTTAAGCTTGGCGCGTAAAACGAAAATACAGCTTGGTATTTTAATAAATTGCTATCGACCGGGCGCTCGGCAAAACGTGCTAGTAAATGATCAACGCTTTGGTTTAACCGAGTTAACTGCGCAATAGAAAAGTCATTTTCAAGGCTACGCTGCATTCCTCTTTGCCAGTACGATAATCCATCGGTATTGAGCAAATGCTCAATACCACTAATATTCGTCAATGCCTGACTCAATTGCGAGTGTGGTAAAGCGCACGCCTGCTGCCAAAACAAATCAACTTGCTGAGCATTGAGCGACTCACTGGCTAACATGCTATCTAGTAGCTTACCTAATCCTTCAAACAACGAGATAGGTGGCAGCGATAGAATGTCAGGTAAAACATCCAGCTGCTTGTGTTGATCAGCCAATATTTGATCAAATAACTGTAAGTAGCCCTTAAATTGCAATAACTGCGCTTTTTGCGCACTGTCTATATCTGCATCTAAGGTTTGCTCGGCAATTGCAAATACTTTTGGCAGTTCATGTTGTAATGAACGATAGTCACTCAGAGCCAAGTATTGTGCTGACTCAAACTTGGGTAACATCACTGAACTTGCCAGCTCTGGCGGGTGATTTAGTACCTGCAACCCTTGACGTATGGCTGCTTTATCTTGCTCTGTCAATTGATAAGGCTGTCCATCAATCAGCAAGCTTAAATCATCAAAGAAATGCTCTTCATCAAAGCCTAGTTGCGCAATATTTACTCTCTGCGCGCTGTCATCACTACCAAATTGAATTTGCCAAAACTCGTAGCCGTCTTGCGCATTGTAATTACCATCGGCACTATCTTGTTGGCTTGAAAATCGAAACGCATTTACTCGCTCAATGCTTTCATGGCCGTGTAATGCACTTAAAATGTTTGAGCTAAACAAACTGACGCTATAGGCTGACTTGTGCAAGTCTTCATCCAACACAAAACCATGTTGTAATTTGGGCCCTTGATAAATTTGCTCAACACTCATACCTTGGCGTAACAGTTGCTGCGCTGAATGCTTAGGTATGTCAGGTGAGATCTCGCGACCAATTAAAATGTATAACTCTGTTAATAAGGCGACTAAATTGTCAACAAGCTGCAATGATAAGGTCATGCCAACAGTCACTTTACTGATATCATAAAATGTAATATCACCAAGCCTGTGGTTAACACATCGCGCTAGGCTAAACGCTTGATTAACTAGCGCCGTTACGTTTGACTTTTTGTCATCATCAGGCGCATATAACAACACCTGAAAATCTAAAACGGTGGTGCTTGAGCCTGCAACTTGATGCGACATCACATGCACATTTTTAACATCGAGTAAGTCTAAAATAAGACGCCGATAGTCATCCTCTGTCACACAGTGACTAAACAGCACTTGCTCGGGCTCGTAAAATTTAACACTGCCCTCGCTGTGCGGCTGTGCTAATAGTTCAGGGACTGGATAGTCCAGTTTATAACTGAGATCAGACAACACATACACTAACACTTCTAATACCGTTACACCTGGGTCAAAACGGTTGTGATCGGTCCAAGTTGAGGGTGCAAATTGTTGTATTTTTGTCATGCCTTGCTGACGCAGCTTCTCTAAATTTTGCCCCGTATTACTAGGCGCAGCATTTGAGATCTGCAAAGCTTGATTGTCCATAACATTCCTGAATTTGTGGTATGAATAATTACAAGACGCACGCCACCAACAACTGTGAAAAGTATTTTCAGTTATTTTTGAGCTTGCTCTTTTGATAATTAACTAAGTGAGGTGTAGGACTTACTGAACAACAAAGTCCAGTTCAATCTCCCACTTGCCAATGCCTTCAAATACATCACCTAAAGTATTAGCAAGGGATATTTTATGATTGCGTGCTGGCACTAAAATATCGTGCGGGTTATCAGCGCTAATCACGCTGTATTGTTTTGCTGTTTGACCTTTTTTAGTGGCGCGAATGACTTGGATCATATCCACCGCAGGGTGGGTTTCTAATACTTGCGCAATGGGTGCTAAGTAAATAGTACGCTCTAGTGGCTTATCTAACTTATTCCATGGTGTCAGTGCATCCACGACCATATCATTGAGTTCAATAACGGTACTTTGAATGTCGTATAACGGGTCAATTTTTACGATTAATTCGAGCTGCACTTCAACATAGTTGGGGTCATCAATTTTAACCGTTAAATTAGGCACAGACAACGCATTTACTTGCTCCCGAATTTGTCGCTTTAAATAACGTGGTACTTTAGGTTGTAGCACCGACACATCATGATTAAGCGGTACAACTACCAATGATAAACCAGACGAATTAACCACAGGTCGTACTGAGTGCAACTGCGAGAAGGCCTGTAACACAAAATGTTCATAATCCCAACCGCTGAGTAATCGTTGACGATGATGCAAACGTTCACTAATACGCCGGTCAAATTGCTCTGTCGTTTCTGCAACTTTGGCACCAAAGGAAGCAAACGGCTGCATTATTGTATCAACGCTTGGATTGGGCAGTACCAATTTGCTGATTGATTCACTGGCTAATGGCTGCTCAAAATGAGATGCATCATTATCTTGACTGGTTAGGCTAACCTTCAACCCTTGCGTAAATACACCCTTAAGCTTGGAATAAATCGGAAAAGTATGACTATCAAAGCTAGTTGGTGCTTCTGTACGGCCATGGCTTAATTTTGCGCGTATCCACAATTTGCCATCATGGTTGAATGAGCCACTTTGGCTCAACTGAGGCAAATAAAACACCACCAAACCCGAATCAAGCAAATCATAAGTGCTATCTCTGAGCACTCGTCCCTCCTGTGATTCACCTTGGGAATCTTCGCGCTTAAAGCGATGCCATGAACCCGCATTAAAATACTCCCATACAAAAGCGGGGTTATCGCCCATGTTGTAACCATCAACGGGGTCAACCTGATAGTACATACGAACCTGTCCCGGCGTACTCACTTGGCTAAGTGCCATATATAAATAACCAAATTCTTCTATTTTAGGTAATAAAGACAACAAACTTTGCTGGGTTAATTGCTCTGTTGGCCGCCCGACAGGCGCAATATGCTCAACATAAATATCATTGCCCACCCTTTGTGCGGGTGAAGTAATACTTTCACTGTGATAACGCAAAGTTAAACTATCAAGTACAGGAGTATAGGGGGCATTTACCAGCACAGGGTTATCTGATCCAGCATTTTTATAGGCAAACAACTCAATGACTTTGGTGTAATCTTTATGAGCAAAATCTTGCTCTGATAAAGCTAGAGTATAGTACTTAGGCCATTTACTGGCAGTTGTTTCATTAAGGGGTAATAACTGAACATCACGCATTGAATTATTATCATTATGCGTAAAAGTGAGTGTGTTAATCGCGATGTTATTATGTACATCAGGTAGAGTATCGTCGCCTTCATTATAAAACAGCTCAAGACTAATTTGCGCATCACTGCCTGCATCTGAGCGAGTGATATTTACCACCGTATCTGGCCAAGTTAAGCAATTACAATCAGTTGAAAATAAAGCATCCACCGATAAGGCAATGCCTTCGCAAGGTTGCTCAGCCCCACACAAGGCGCTGCTATCAAAATAGCGTTCATCCAAATTATACTGTTCACTGTAGTAATAACTGTATGCACGATAATAGTCATTAAAACTATTTGGTCTATCTAACCAAGCAAACTCTACACTGGCATGAGTAATGTTTTTAGTCACTAGTTCGGGGTGAGTAAAGTGCACTTTGGAGGCTAATCTTGGCGCAATACCAAACGGCTCAAATGGTTTTGAAGTATCTAAATCTACCTCTGCATTATTCGCAATCACGCCAGCTAAACCACTCACTTGCGTCGTTAAACTCATTTGCGTGATAGTAAAGCTATTAAAGCGTGCAAATACACTGGACTCATCGCTGTATAGCTGTTGATAATACTCACTTTTAAGCACCAAAGAAATAAACGGCAAGGCATTATCTGCGCCAATAGGCATACCCTCCAACGCCGTTATGGCAGGAAATAAGTTATCGAAAGTGAGCTGCAGTTGTTGCTCAACAACATTTAACTGAGTCACGTCAACAGCCAATAACCCGTCACTGGTCGAGATGTAAAAATCAAACCAAGTTAACCAGTTGAGCAACTGTGCTTGCTCACCAAAATCTAAGCTGACGATACGCGTACCACCGCTTAAAAATAAATCTTGTGAGGCAATTTTAAACCCTACCTCAACAGTTGATGAGGTCAGCTCATCAAGTCCTTGTCCAAAAGTAGCTTCGCTTTGCTCAAGTACAATACCTTGTTCACTATCAAGTAATACCTGCTGATTTAAACCAAGTTGCTCAGAAGCCTTAATTTTATTCACGCTGGCAACATAATCCACCGCGGCCTTGTTAATCGTCACTACTTCATCTGTGCTGTAAACAAGCGGGGAGCCTTGAGTATCTTTACCACCATCAAATTGTGTGCCTGCGGGTAAAGTTAATGCGTCAACATTATTCAATGACACCACTACATGCGCACTGTCTGCGCTTGCGGGTAATGGCTCAAAGCGCAGTACCTCACGATAAAAATGGTCTAAATGCCGTGCGACAAACTGATTAAACTGTGCATTACTGTGTTGCAATAAATCAATAAAAGTGAGCAACAGCGCCATGTCTGGACGGCTCGCTAACTGTTTAATCTGCTCATCGGCACTACCTTGTTCAACAAGCTGAGCAAGACCTGCTAGCTTTTGCGGTTCAGGCAGTAAATTTTCCCACGTACCACTGGCAGATAATGTGCGCTCATCAATGTAATTTACTTGTTTGGCCAGCACCGATAAGTACTTTAACCAAGCTTCTACCGTACGTGGTTCGATATTAAAAAAAGAGCGAGATAACGATTTGATATGTCGCCCAAGTTGACTACGCCCCATTTCACTTGGGTTAACCGCATTGAGCGTTGCAACGGAGGAGTTGTTGTTAGACTTCACAGCCATGATAGTGCCTTGATAGATAAAAGGTTTGATAAGAGCAAAACAAAGAATCAGCTTGCTCACAAAAGGTGACTTAAGTGAGCAACTAAACTGACTGCTCAGTTAAGTAGAATGGAAACACCATATTGCTGCGGCTATTGGTTTGCCGCACGACGTAGTTCAACTGAACTAGCAACACCCCGTCGTACAATTCACCGCTATCAAATTCGATGCTTTCTAGGGTGATACGCGGCTCATGATTGAGCAATACGGTAGCAATCTCCTGCCTTAGTTGCGCTAAACTTTGTTCATTTGCATCAGCGAATGAATAGCTGGCAAGACCAGAACCCACATCTGGCCACAAAGGTCGCTCTCCCACCAAAGTGTTTAAAGTTAGATGAATCGCTTGCTTGAGTAAGGTTTCACCACTGTCCATAACGGGCCCTGAGGCTGGGTTTCTAAACTGCACGGGAAACCCCCAGCCAGTGCCTAGAAAAGCTTGATTTAACATTGCTACTCCTTGTTTTGTTGACCTCAGTTTGAGGCTATTTCACATCGACGCCTTTGCCCTCTAAGGTAATGCTATCTGAGGTTTTTACATTAATGGCTTTTGCCACTTCTAAAGTGGATTTATCTTTACTTTCAATCATCAATGATTCCCCAGCAACTAGGGAGGTCATATCTTTTTGGGTTAATTTAAAGCCCTCTTTAGCATCAAAAGTAATCGTATGATCGGCGCTACCTTGTAACGTAAGTAACGGTTCTTTTAGGGTAAATTGCAGTGCTAGAGCTTGCTCTTTAAAAAACAATCCTCGTTGCTCATTTTTATCGTCATATTCAAACGGCGGTTTAGCTTTGGGGTTATGGCACGCGCCTAAAATAACAGGGTGTCGACTATCGCCCCCGATAAATCCCACCATGACTTCTGTATCTACATCTGGGGGTAAAAACAACCCCTCTTCTGTACCAGCAAAAGGGCTGCTTAAGCGAGCCCAAATTGGTTTGTCGCCACTGGCACTGGGTAGTAAAACAGGAATACGTAGCAACGCTTGTGCATCGGCTTTAAATGCCGTCACTTTACCCACCAACATGGGGGTATAGCGAGGTTGTGCATAGTCTGACCAAACGCTTAAAGTTAAAGGAAGGCCAAGGATAAATTCACTAAACCAGCCATCACTTGATAGATGGTGATGAATTTCGCTCACTACGTAATCCCCGCCATATTGCTTGCCAATACCAGAGAGCGTTAACGCGTCCAGTAATTTAACTTTGGTTGGGGCTTTTTGCGCCGACATATCAACGCGAATATATCCTTGGTACATATCGAGTAGCCGATAATATTGCTCAGCACTGGCCTTGGCTGCTAGCTCTAATTTATCAATGGGCGCTTGCGCTAAACGTAAAGTATCGGGTAAACCAAGTGCAGTATCCGCATCGCTGTGAGTTTTAAATTTAGCCGCAGGCGCAGCAGGATCGGCGTTGTCGTTGAGCTTTTGCTCTTTAATATCCCAACTACTGAATTGGTGTTTTTTAAGGTATGAACTCACATCACAGTTTAAAGAAAAATCAACACAGCCATCCATGGCAACATTAAATTCATGGGCCGTGGGGGTATGTTTTGCTAAATCTATTACTTGATTTTTACCATCATTAAAAAATGCAAAGCCGTTGCATAACACTCGGCGCATAAACACCGACCATGGCTTTTCATCAACCACTAAAAACTGTTGATGCTCTATTTTACTCGCTGCAATGGTCCCTGCAGCGGCACCGTAGGTACTCAGCAAGTCACTGAGAATATCGCTGTCTTTGGTTTTTTCATCATAGAGTTTGCTCATAGCATTTTGGCACAGCTTTATCGCATCGGCTCGCGCCTCTATGCGCATATAAGGTTGCCGTTCAAACCCGATACCTTGCGCGGTAATAATGCCGCTAAATAGCACGCCTTGTTCACCATCACCAAAACCCGCTTTTAACTCAATGGCTTTACCCATCGTAAATAACTCTTCGTCTGTTTTAACAAAGGTTTCTTTGGCCATATCACCGTCTTCTATGACTAAACAAAGCTGCGCAATTTGATTCACGCCATTTTTTTACAGTCGCCTCTCGCACAGCAACCTTATCGCTGACTTTATTACCCTCAACAGTAATGGTATATCGCAAGTCCATGTTAGCGCTCCAAAGGCGGGTAAACGATTTGTGCGCCTACCTCTGCACGGCGAATAGATGGCAAACGATTGACCATAGCTACCTGATGTGCAAATTGCGAACTGCCGTAGATTTGTGCACTTTGCAATAGCACAGAACTACTCGCTTGGTGTTGGATAACATGGGTTAAATCAGGTGAACTTTTACCTGATTTGAGTTTAATTTCTTTTTCGGATAAACATTCCACCACACAACAATGCACCTTAGCTTTTAAGCGACGCCCTTTATTATCGACCAACTCTGTTTCTACTTTGGTGGTACATAACATGCCATCAAATGTGCCGCTGGGCCCATGATTAAGCGTCATGTTTAATGGCTGAATCGTGACGTATGTAGGCTCATGCGTATCACTTTGAACCGCCGTGCCATACTTGAGCAAAGTTTGAATGTTTTTTTCAGTTTCTATCTCCCCTTGCAGCTTTGCCAGCAACTCGGTGGGTAAATCAATAATGGTGTCGTCAAGTAAAAAGGTCACTGACAGTTTAGAAGGCGAAGACTTTTGGTATTGGCTTGCACCGCTTTCAGCACCTATGGTTTGCGACTTTTGAATATCGTTGGCATAACTAGTTTGCAACGACTTTACATCGTATGCGAGCGTCATCTCGGCCAATTGATTACCAGAGCCTCGCTCTACTTTGCTATAAAAGGTCACTTTACATAGCGGAGACCCTGCCGCATTTGCGCCAATACCTATCATTTTTATGGCCTTTTTTGTTTAGTAAATTGCTGAAATTGTTTATCGATGTAGCGTTTTAAAGACTTTTCTAATTGCGCAACTTGCCCATCGCTTGCCACCGCACTGGTGGCTGAATTAGAGTTTTGAGCCTGCGTATCATCAACATCCGATTCATTTTGCTCAGATAAACTTGCTTTGACCCGAATGGCATCACATTGAATTTCCATCAGTACACCTTGTCTTTAATGTGTTAAGTAAAAGGAATAGGCACCGTCACCAAGTTTTGATAACTAAAAGAAATAGACTCGATGAGCACATCATTACGCGTCGCATCTAAACTGTCCCACTCCCAACTTTCCATAAATGCACGAGTAACGAGCCATGCTTTTGTTGGTAAGTTATTGTCATTCAGTAAGGTGATTAAAATGTCATTACGAACCGCAAATTGATGCCACTGCGGCAAGCTAATAAAGTTTGTTAGCTCCAAAGTACTACCGGTGCGCAGCACCCCACGCTTCAAGGTTAAGGTTCGTGTTTGTTTGTTACTGCCCACCGTTGCCCGATTACCGTCATACTCAATACTGCGATTAACTTTAAGGCCACTGATCTCCTTAAAGAAAATATCTATAGGATTAGGTATGGCTGCTGATGTGATCAAAGCAGCAAAGCGATACCCCACCATAGGTGTTGTAAGTTCTTGAATCATAGTAATGTCCAAAAAGGGCACACATGTGCCCAAGACAAGGAGAATAAAAATTAGTGGAATTCGATCTTAATGTCGTCTGCCATCATTTCTAACGATTCAACACTGGCTTCGTTTGAACCACCATTGATACTCGGCGCAGTAAGCTTTTTAGGGAAAGCATTAATGACCTTCCAAGTAACTAATGGCTGCGAGCGGTCTTCGTTAGTTAAAGAAATCGTAATGTCTTTTTTATCAACCAAATTTAAGCTGATAGACGAGATCCAATCATAGAACTGGCTCTTTTGACGCACTAAACCACGTTTAAGGGTGATGTTCACATCTGCTGGTTGCCCAGGCATATGCTTTTTACCGTAGCCATCTTTATAAGTGATGGTTTCAACGCCAATGTCTAAACCTGATACTTCAGAGAACGGAATGCTCTCTTCGCCAAAGCTCACGACAAATCGATACACCGGGATCGGATATTCTGCTGCGATGTCTGCTGCTGTAGTAGCCATAAAAACTCCAAAAAATAATAATTCCTGTGGCTTAAGCGGGTAAGCCACTTTGATAACAATAAAATAAGAAAAGATTGGTTGAGAAACCCAGTAAACGTATAAATCAGAGCCTCAACCAATCTAGGTTGGGTTCGTTAGCCCTCTAGGCTCTTATGTGAGAAGGTCAATACAATGAATTCTGCAGGGCGTACTGCAGCTAAGCCGATTTCGATATTCATAATGCCGTTGTTGATGTCATCCTCAGTCATAGTTTGTCCTAGGCCGACGTTGACAAAGAAAGCTTGATCAGGAGACTCACCAAAAAATGCACCTTGACGCCATAAGTTTTCAAGGTAACTTTCAATCATGGTTTTAAGCTTTAACCAAGTAAATGGCGTGTTTGGCTCAAATACGGCAAATTGCGTGGCTTTTTGAATCGACTCTTCAACCATATTAAATAGGCGGCGAACGGAGACATAACGCCATTCGTTGTCGTTACCAGCAAGTGTACGTGCGCCCCACACTAAAGTGCCTTTACCCACAAAAGTACGAATTGCATTGATTGATTTACCCGAAGTGGCATCTACGTTGAGGTTTTCTTGCTCTGTGCTGTCTATCGCAAGCGTTGGCGCAAGTACCTGAGATAAAGCGATGTTAGCCGGCGCTTTCCATACGCCACGGTCTTTGTCGGTTTTTGCAATCACGCCTGCAATGGCAGGTGAAGGAGGAAGCACAAGGTAATTTTTTGCAAGTGCCGCTTTAGCTTGGTTATAAATTTGTGCGTTATAATCAGGATTAGTATCTACATCTTCACCCAGTGTAGCTAACGTCACATCTTTATAAGTTATAGCACTAGTTACAGGGTCAGTTGACGCCATCACTTTAACTTTCACGCTTGCTTCATCATAACTACGTGCCATAGTCGTCGTTAAGTATGGATAGTAAGAGGCACCATATTTTAAGCCCTGCGTGACTTTAGCGCGCAAGCGCTCAGAGTCATGGCCGATGGCTGTTTTTCCATCAGGTGTTTCTTGCATTTGCACATCAACCAGTGCAAAGCGGTCCATACGTTTTTCGGCATGTTTAAGGGCTTTATTTTGCACCTCATAGTGGCCGACCTCATCTAGACCAATGGCTTCAGGCGATGAAATAAGAGTAACTTCATCGACTTTGTTTAACAGCTCAATACCAGCGCTATAAGCCTCTTTTGACGCCATCGTGCCAGCTGCACCAATTGATACCACATAACATGCACCACCACCATTGGCAAAAAAGTGGCTCACTGCTTGGTGCAAAAAGAACATAGCGCCATCAAGTTTGGCAGCTGTGGTGTCTGTAGCGTCGACATTGGTAATATCATATCCTGTAGAGCTTGGCATTAACGTGAAGCTCTCTTTATATGGGCCGCCAAAGTTTGCTTCAAATTGCACCATGCTGGTAATACGCACTGGCTTATTTAAGAAGTTAGCCGCATCACCGGCTTCATTTAGCTTAGTCGTGTGACCAATAAATGCTGGAATAGCCGTTGCCACCTCAGCAACTGACGGCGGTAGAATTGATTTTTCTCTAACGTAGACGTCAGGGGTTTTATATTGAGACATAGTATTTCCTTTAGTTAATAGAACGCATTCTTAAACGCCGAAATGGCAAGAATTTTGGATTGAGCACCAAGCAAGTCTTTTATCAATGCCTACCCACCAAATAAAAATGGATAAACGGCTGGCGGGCCCTACTTAGTGCTCAAAAGACTTTATGGGTGACCCCACGGCTCCGCCTCATCAGTCACAACTGATGGTGAGTTTTTTTCAAATTGTGCAATGAAGACGAAGCGCTAAGAGATATGTGAAAAATAAAATGTAAAACAAACTTAAATAAAATTTTTTAACCGTGCTATCGAGCTACACCTTGTAGTTTTTCAACCGTTCGTAAACCCGCTAACCCCAGCATAGCTAACGTTAGCTCCATCATGGCATCAAGCGGTAATTGTGGCGTGCCCACCTCTGGCCACAACCATTGCAATATGGGGTTAATCACAAAAGCAAATAAAAAGCCTAACCCACACACCCACATTAAAAAAGGCCGCGCACCCGCCACCCATAAACTGCGGTGCGATGCTTGTACCTGGTTAATTTTGCTTTGTACAAGGTTGGGTTGCTGCGCCACGCGTTGTTTGAGGATTTCTAAATTTAGCGCTTCTTCGTCGCTGGTAAATAGCTCATCGAGTATTGACCCAATTGCATTGATAGGTTCTTGTGCCTTGGAAGAAAATAAAGCCGATAACAACCCCATTACGACCTCCTGTTAAAGTTAAATAAGCTGGCATAGTGTTAAAACGCGCTTTAGGCAACCGTAAGCTTGGTTTGCCCTGCATCGGTAAACTCGATCGTGATATTAATCATCGGTGCAGGGTCGGGCACGCCTTGTGGGTTTTGCGCGGGCTTTGATACTTGCAACAGCGCCATTATTTGTGTGTCTTTAGTAACAAGCGCGGTCTTAGATTTTCCCTTAACCGTTAAATTGGGCTTGCCTGAAATTGCTTTACCCATGGCAATACCACCCTTAAAAGCAGCGTTATCGTAATTTGATTGAAATTTTTGCAACCACTGCTTTACATCATCTTCAGTAAGTACGGCTTTTTTACCTTGAGACAACTTATTCTTAGTCGCGGTGGGAATTTTATCGCTGGTTTTAACCAATTGCTGCGCACCATTAACTGTAATTTTAATAGCGGCACCGTCTACACATACAAGCGGCATACTGATCCTTTATAACAAAATACGGGCTGGTAACTTACAGACGTTTAAATATGATATGTGTGAAAAATAACCACTGCATTCATAACCGCAATATCAAAAAATTCACTTTAAAAGGAACAAATGTAGGCTTATTGTATATATTCACAATTTAAATACATTTAATTAAACAAGGGTTTAAAAATGAAACAATTCGCACTGGTAATTGCATTAGGATTTATAAGCTACCATACTGCCGCCTCACACATAGTGTATGACACGGATGGCAACGCAAGCCGTGTTACTTACTACAGCAATGCGCCAATTGATGCTATGGTAACGCAATCAAGTTCAGCTTATGACTTAATCATTTACACGCCGCATTTCACTAACCCCACTCCCTGCCACAGTGCCGCCGTTTACGATCAAAATACCGATGTGTTAATTAATGTGCTGTCTGTAAATTACAAAACATTATCAGGTCAAATCCCTGCAGGGCATGAGCACAAAGCCAAATACGTTCAAGCCAACTGTACCGATGAACAAGGCAACAGCAAAACTCTTAGACATAACATTGCACCAGCTCCTAAAGTAACTTTAACCAGTCAATTGAGTGTAGGTAATTGGCAATATTCAGATGGTTTTAACCCAGGTTACTATGACAGCGTTGTCTATCAAGCTTTGATAAACATTGATAACGGAGAGAAAAATGGTAATTGTTTATCTGGCTCGCTAGTCGGGCAAACACCTACCTTGCTTAATGAACGCCATCGTTTTGGTTTTTATAGTGATGTGATAAGTGTAAACGGAGAAGCAAAATATAACGCACGCGCTGGTGTTCTGGTCAATGAAATATTATGTAAAAGCACTGGCGGCACAACCCGTGTAGTAGAAGTTTGGAATATTAGTGAACAACAACAAAACCGTGAGGTAACAGTTGAAGTATTTTAAGCACTCAACCAAGACTTGAAATACTCCAATAATAACAATTCTTATCAAGCGGCTTACTATAACGATGAATTAAGCCGCTTTTATTTTGCTATTACCAAAACGTCTAAAAGAGATATTAAACCGAGGCCCTGTCGTGCTATCACCTTTGACAAGCGCGTGCTCATATATATCTTGAAAGCCTTTACCCATAATCAATAAAGAACCACTTTCTAAAGTAACGCTATGCTGTTCATCATGGTTAGTTTGCGAGCGAATTAAAAACTCGCGCTGCGCACCCAAACTGATTGAAGCAATTACATCAGTGGAGCCAAAAGCAGGTAAGTCACTGTGAAAGCCTAAACTTTCTTCCCCATCTTGGTAGTACAGGCACACCGCCACGGCTAACTCGCAACCCGTAAGTTTAACAATTTCCTGACGCAGCTGCTCAAGCAATTCAAAGCTGGTTGCTTGTCTGCCATGATGTAATGCAAAACCCCCAGATTCGGCCAATTGCGTGTCTAAAAAAATCATTCGCCATGGCAAGATTTGCTTTTGTGATCCATCGGGAAAGTCTATCACCTCAGGCTCTGATAGATCATAATTGTCCATCAGAAACTCAAACAAAGCCTTACTTTGCGATGGCGACATAAATTGTGAGTAATAATGCGCATCACACGTTAGTGGTAATTTCATGACCTATTCCTTTAACAAACTCTGAATGTCAGTAGCAGCATACCAGTATTTTGAATAAATGGGATTTTAAGGCTCGATTTAAGCTGGTTAGAGATAGCTTCTAAGCACCTGCTATCAAAACCACATCGCGCGCTATATTACCCAAAACCTGTCAGTTTTTATGCAAAAAAGCTAAAGTAACCTAGATAAACTTACTTCCTTATTTAAATTAGCTATTCACCGTTGTTTTATTTTCATTGTAAATATAGGATGATAAGTTCAATTGTTAATAATAAAGTAATTCAAGGAAGTTCTATGACTCAATACGACGAATATAAAGTAATTCATGTAGTTGAAGGTGGCTGTGGTACGTTACTACTGGGTTCAAGCGGCCTGCCACTCAAAAAGCTAGAAGCAACTCTTAACCATGAAGCCCAAGATGGTTGGCAACTTGTATTCCAAGTAATAGAAAATAAACGCTTTTTGCTGTTTTGGAGCCGCGAAGCCGTTATTTTAACACTCGGACGAAAACGTGCTTAAGCATTTGGCCCTCTGTGCCATTCGCACATATCAAGCCAATGGCGGAGCCAAAGCACATTTTAATTTATCTTGTAACTTTACCCCGTCATGCTCGGAGTATACGCATCAAGCCATTAGTAAATATGGCCTATGTAAGGGCTTATGGTGGGGGTTTAAGCGCATTCGCCGTTGCAATGACCCTGACTGTATTGATGTAAAGTCTGACCCTCTACCTTAGGACAAATAATAATGGATGATACAAGTTTAAGAGCCAGAGAAGAGGCGCTACGTGACGACGTTTCGTCATTATCAAAAGACGCTCGCAAACGCTATTACCAGCTTGAACAAAAGCTTGTCAAAGACCCAGATACGTATGCCGTGTTAAATTACTTTTTTGCCGCAGGATTACACCACTTCTACCTCGGAAAATTGCTTCGTGGTTTTATAAATTTGATACTCATGCTGATAGGCTTAGCGACCTTTGCTATTGGTGGCTGGGTTCTCATAGTATTGGTTTTTTTAATTGAACTACCGCAGCTATTTAGAAGCCAGAAAATAGTCAGCAAGCATAATATTAAAGTAATGGAAGACGTTATTCATGAACTCAAGCCTAGAGACTAGAATTAACGCACAGCAGCAAAAACAATGGTTATGGATAATAGTCAGTGCCTTAGTGGTGGTATTATTTGCAGGCTACCAATTTTACACCCAATCAATTCCTTATCTGGCTGAGAAAATCGCCGCCGCCATTCCCAAATCGATTTATCAAGCCATAGATGAAAATAGCCTGACCACATTAGATGATTCAGAGCTTAAGAATACCAAGCTAAGCGAGGTAAAACAGCAAGAATTCAAACTACTATTTGATAAATTAGTCAAAGATAAAGCAGATAGTGAACGTGAGTTTAAGTTAAAATTTCGCAATTGGAATGACCAAGCAAATGCCATGGCACTAGCTAATGGTACTATTGTGATAACCGACGCGATGGTTAATCTCGCTACTGATCAGCAAGAACTAAGCGCCGTGTTGCTGCATGAAATTGGCCATGTTGAACACAACCATGTGATGGAATCGCTTGTGAGTTCATCGATTGTGTACGTGAGTTTATCTTTTTTGCTCGGAGACATTTCTGCCGTCTCAAATATCGCACTACAAGGCACGGTAGTAGGTATACACAACAGCTATTCAAGACATGCAGAGCTTGAAGCAGACAAATATGCTTTAACTAAACTCAATGCGCTATACGGCAGCGACCAAGCAATCAAATCCGTCTTATCAAAACTAAAAAAAGAGCATAACAGTGAGTTCAGCTGGTTAAGCACACACCCAAGTTTTGAAGAGCGTATAAAGCAGCTCAAACGAGATTAAAATATCACGCGCTGATCCTCCACCTTATAGTTACTCCTCCGTCCAAAGTTTAAAGGGAGCATTAACCGCTCCCTTAATTTATTTAAAAATTAAGCAGGATGCTCTACCATTGTATTTTAGTAAGCTAATAGCCCCCACCTAAGCATGCAAACAATAACTCGAAGGTTAAACTTCGTCTGCAGGCATTACTTTCATATCAACAGACTGAATGTTTTCCGTTCGCGCTTCACCAAACCGAATACTTGACCCAGGCATTAATAATACCTCCTCCTCTTGAGGATACTTCGAGAACGGTGCGATATCTTTACCACCTCTACCACTTAGTGCAAGTTCAACTAAGACAGGTCTTTTATTATCTGACGCACCAGACTTTTTCGCAAAACCTGCTGCTCTGCTCCTATCACGGCTATAACTAGCAAAGGTATTATTTTTCAATGTACTATTTTGCGTATAGGTGCCATATACATTAAACATACTATTTACCTCCCAGTCACCACGGTAAACTGTAGCGCCATTAACCGCAGGTAAATTAGATAACCCTTCAACCGTCATATTTGCTTGTAGTAGTAATTCTGGGTAAATATCTTCGACAAGTTTATCAAGCCATGGACTGAGCACATCTTTACGTAAAGCACGTTTACCTTCATCGTTCATTGCCATATTTGTTGGCTTCAACAAATTAATATTAGCCATTTGCGGGGTTAATATATCAATCCACTCAACGGGGAGGTTTGCTTGGACGGCATCAATCACAGCATCTAACTTGCCACGAATGATATATTTTGATGTTACTGCATTAAGGCCAAAGCCAGGGCTAGACATAACTGCGTTAAGCAAAGAGTGAAGACTACTGGTATACCCGGTGATTGCTATCGCGTGAGCTTTACTCACATTGGGATGCGCAGCTGCCTCTTTAGCATGCTTTTTAACACCAAGGTCAGCAACATCTGGAGTAGGTGACTTTAAATGCTCTTTTGAAGTATCATGTTGCTGAGCAAGACGGCTATATATAACCTCATGCGGGAACATCCGATCATCCGCAACATTCGCTCTCAACTCTGTCGTATTAAGCGGTGCAACCTGCATATACATTCGAATAACATCATTCATGCGAACCGCTTCATCATCAGGTTTAACGCCTGCAATATGTGACCCGCGTAAAATCTCATATAATGTATGATCATAAGAGGTCAGCATCCAACCTAGTATAGCCAAGCGAAAATCAACTAAGCTGCTCCCTGTACTTAACCACTCAAATGTTTTCAACATTCGTGTTGTAGTACCTGACAACCCAGCAACAAGCGGCATTCTCATTTGTTCATGGAACTTTTGATACCAACCATTATCAGGGCTAATTTCATAATACACATGACCTTCATACCAAGGCAGCTGACGATTTGTTGTGTTATTTCGTCTAAAATCGGCCTCCGACGTACCGAATACGCGACTAACAAAACCTCTGTCGTCCTGTGGAAAAGCGTATGCTAGTTCGCGATCTGATAAAGGCGTACCTAAATCAGCATAATTTTTTGGTGTATGGCGTAGGTTATCTCTGGACAAATCACTTCTTTTTTTACGATCTGATTGACTTTGTCCTAGCTCCACAGAGTCCGCAATGGATGATTGATAACTTAAGTGCCCTAAGCCATAAATATCTCTATCAAAGTTATGTGATTTCTCGTCATCAGCTTTATCTTTATTTCTGTATGTTTCACCACTTCTTAACCACTCAACTTGACTACCTTCATGCCACTGTCTTTGCTCTTGTAACGCAGCGGCATTTAAATTGAGATCCGTTGCAACTTTGGCATTGCCATTAAACACTATATCTTGAACTATAGCTTTAAAACCTTTATTAACGCTTTCTCCAAATCCAGCAGTAAAATAAGCTGCGTTGTAAAATGCCGTCATACGTTCTCGTAGGTTGCCATTATTAAGTACATTCAGCATTTGAGCTGTATTTATATTTAACCCAACTTGGCCCGCACTATGTATATCGTCTTTTAGAAAAGCTCGTCTGACTACCTCATCGACAGTATCAGCATCATCAGCGCGATAATAATTATCGATGACTGTATGTAACTTATTTATACCTGCAGTTAATGCTGCACTTGCATTGGCGTGATTATATGCGTACCCACCTAAACGCTTTTCATATGCCTCAGCTTCTGTAAACCATTCGGGGCTTGCGAGAACTTTATGATATCCACTTTCAAAAGGGCGTTCGTCTCGCTCTAATCTCTGTATTACACCGCTAGAATTACGACTAGTACTCTTCCTTTGTACTGTGTGACGCCGTTTATTCGCTTGGTTGCGAGCCTTACTTTTGAACTTTCTCTGTGTGGTAACACTGCGAAGAACACTCGACTCACTTTCCTTTCGCTGCCCATTATTGATAATTCCAATATTGGAGTAATCTATCGCGCTCACTTTACTTTCTTTCGCTTTGTGAGTTTGTTTATACATATGTTTATCCTATCGATTGCTTTTGCCCTGTAACATAAGTGAAAGGCTAATAAGAGAAGGTCATGAAGATGCGATAAGGCATCGGTTTAGGTGGATGTGGTGGTGTAATACAACACCCCTTTTGATGGGAAGAGCTCTAACAAACTTGCAAGAGCCACTTACTAAATATTGGAACCACTTGATGTTAACAAAGCGTTCGGCTGATAGATCCAAGCCAGCAAAGGGGTTGGTATGAATCAGTAGGCTCTGATTGGATGGGTTTATCGATCACTTGATTTAATCATTCGCCTAGCACGTGAGCCACTAAAAGGTTGGTCATTAAGTTGAACCACAGTTTCTGTTATTATTCGATAGCCACGCTGCTGGCACCAAGTATTTTGTGGAGCGAACGCTTGGGGTAAGGCTACTTACCTAGAACCAGATGGGTGGCTGGTGCGGATAATTACTCCAGCCCCGCCAGCGTAGACTGCCCACCTTATTTATCTTGTTACTTAATAGTATCTACTATTACTGCAGGAATCTTGGTATAACCGGCCTCAACAGATGCTTCAATTCTGTTTCGTCCATCCATGGGCTCATATTTCCCCTCCCCTTTTGGCACCACTTTTATTGGTGGTAAAAAACCTCCATTAATTGCTTTTCTTATACTTTCCATCTTCTCAGGCTGGATATTACCCATGTGCATATATGATATATTTGATATATTTATTAACATATGCTCCTCTGTTGTTTTGTAGTGCTCAAGACCTTCTTCCTCCGCATATAAAGGAACCCATTTTTTATTTTCTAAATCATAATATTCTCCATCCCACATAACTGTGGTAGGGTTTGATACGTTTGAAGTGTCGTATAAATTTTCCCCATATTCTTCCGTTAATTTTTCATTTATTGTAAGTTGCAATCCAGGAAACGCCTTGTCTATCCACACACCTTCTACTTTTTCTGGATACCTTTGTACTATTTGTTGATTTCCATTTACTGCTTTTTGATTCGCTATATCTTTTATTTTTCTTTGCGAAATAGCTTCTGGTCGATTATCTACAAACCCGAAACCTTGCTTCACGTTACGTTTCTTTTGAGCAACAGAATTAGCAACCTGCCTAATTTTATTCTCTTTAGGCTTCTCTACTTGTGCATACATTTCTCAAACCTTTTAAATTTATTTTTAATGGTTGTTATTGGCTGTTTTCAATTGCCTATAACAATTAGGCTAAAGGACGTTTTAATGGCTTTTAGGTTTTGTTATAGGTTTTTAAACGTTAATTTTATTTGTTAATAGAAGTGGTTTCGATGTACTCCATATTGCTTTCATAAAATACAACCAACTCTGATCGTCCTTTTCCATGATCTGCCCAAGCGCCATAAATATTAGGAAACAATCGAACCCAGTCACGATCGTCTGGTGCAAATGGGCTTTGGGGTCATGAGCTTTGGGGTCAGGTCCTGAGATATAGCTGAGATATGGCTGAGATATGGCTGAGATATGGTTGAACCCTGAGATACAAATATTTAATATAAATGTTGGGCATACATTTCTGCGTTATCTACCCTTACGCTGTGAACGGATGCACCTCCCACCTGCGGTCTCAAATCCATATCAATGAATTCCGGAGCCGGATTACGGCAGTACACATGATTTTTCAAAGCAGGGTCAACGTTACCCTGATGACTGTATGAAAAACCAGCGTTATACACAGGAGTCACAGTATAAGTATACACTGTGCCTGGGTTAGCATTGATTATTCCCGCAATAGTATTTTCCTCAGCAAGCATATCGTAGCCGTTTGTTTTAGCAGTCATTGTAACCAGATTATTCTGAGTGCCAACACCGCCAAATTGCTTTCCAATTAAATGCCCTCTTTCATGATGGTGCGGCTTGGTTTGCCCATGACTATTAGGATTATTAACAGCGTCTGCATCAAGGCACCAACCTGGTAAATTGTATTGACCAGGTGACTGCCCTGCTGCTAGTGGCGCTTGAACGTCAACAGACGAGGCGTTAGGTGCATTGTAATTGGGATTGGTTATAACTCTTTGTATCGGGCAATTTTGTAAACTTTCTCCAAGCGAATTATTGTCATTTCTCCTTGCCTGAAAAGGTCTCACCTGATTCACCTTGGGACTGTTACCTACCACCTCTTTTAGCTTCTTTTGCGCAACAGCTTCAGGTCGATTATCAACAAACCCAAACCCTTGCCTCATACCATTTGTCTTCTGAGCAGCAGAGTTAGCTACCGCTCTACTTCTATTCTCTTTCTGCTTTTCTACTTGTGCATACATATATCAAACCTTTTTAATTTTATTTAGTGATTGCAGTAGGCTCTTTTCAATTGCCTATAACAACCCAAGTAAAAGCTAATGGTTTTTATCTTGACTATCTCATTATCATTTTATTGCTCATTAGCACCCGCTCTTTATTTAAAAAAGTGCAAGCTATTGCGCCGCAGCTTTTTCATTGCTACAAATCGTCAATTTCACCTAATAGTGATGAAGTTTTATTAAATCCCTTTATTGTCATATGTGTGTATATCCGTGATTTTAAAACTAGAATGCACTAAAGCGTGTCCTAGTAGCGCTAATGTATATTTCAAATCTGTACCCGCTCTAATAGATGGGTAAGTCGTCGGTTTAGATATGAAAAGACAGTAAATCTAAAGTGTTAGACGTTGCATTACTACCTGATGTCCTCTAACGAGTTCTCTGATGCTTTTCGCGGATAGATTAATTGGTGTTTTCTTTTAAGGAAAAGTACTCAAAAAAGAAGGGTCAAATCACTTGCTTCACAATACTTAACATAGACCCAAAAATCACATACTCTCAGCCCTTGCGCCTATCACATCGGCTTCATGTTCAAGTTTTGGGTCATCATTCACCGCTTGTCCTGCAAACTGGGTAGTGGCTTGTACTCGGCCTTGCATTTGTTGGCCAATGTGTGCCAGTTCGTGACCTAGGTGTCGGTCTTGACCGGGGCTGATGTGTACTTCGCTGCCTTGAGCATAGGCGTGGGCGTTAAGTTGCGCGGGCTTGGATGAGTTGGTATGCACGTTTACATGGCTTAAATCAACGCCCATCATGCTGCCTACGTTATCTTTTAAGCGTGCTTCTCTGCTCATGCTTTGGCGTTGAATGGGGAGAGTTTCATGCTCTTGCTGTTCATTGTTAAGTGACTGATACATATTGATTCCTTGCTAGAAAGTGGTGTTAGGGGGTTGATTGCCATTCGTTTAGAGATCCTGAGCTGCGTCAGGGTGACAAAATAGCGTCTATTTGTAGTGGCAAAGTAAATTTGTGTGCTTTCGTCATTCTGAACTTATTTCAGAATCTCGTTGCATTGAGGCATTCGCGGTTCTGTTAAAAATGCAATTTGGGTGTAGCACTAATAAGTAAAAAATATGCGCTGTTAACGCATTTTAATAATGTAACGAATGGGTTGAATGGGGTTGTCCACCAACGCTGCTAAGTTTGGTGTGCCGTTTAGGCCGTCGCAGGCTAAAAAACCGTCGGGTATTTGTGCGCCGCAGTAAAGTAAAATGCTACCAATCGGTAAGCTCACTGATTGGGTATTTCCATAAGCAGTATTTTGGCTTGCGGGTGCGTTATACGCTTGGCTTGTTGGTGTTGTGGCACTTGAAGTAGGGGCACCAAGTAGCTGCCCCTCAACAACTAAATCACCTTGAATACACACACTTTGTTGAAAAACAGTGTTGGCTTGATGGTGTTCCGGCAGTGAAAAGGTCAGTATTTGCCCCGCTGCCGACGACTGTTTGATAATGCCATCATCGCTTTGAATAAGCGCCGCATCTAAAAACTCAGCAAATTGCGCCTGAGTGGGTTTTGCCCCAGTAATAAAATAGCGCTTTAGCCGTTCACGTAGTGTGGTAAACATAGGTTATGGATAATTAAGGATTGGACACAATGACACGTTCTTGCCATATGTCACTCGAGAGGCTAAGAATACTGTGTTTTTGTACTAAGTCGTTTTCTACGAGCTTAAGCACAACAACAGCAACATCACCTAAATAGCGTTTTAAAGCAGGGTCTAGATCGTACGTTTTAAAACCAGAACCATCATCAAAAATGGTGATTGGATAAATACCGCGTTCGGGGCCATTTTTAACCAAAAAGTAATCACCTACGTAAAACTCTGTTACGCCAAACATGGCTGGATCAATCGGGCTCGTTGGCAAGTCATCACTTGCAGCAACAACACGACCAGCATAGCCCAGTACATCAGCAATATCCTCTAAACGATGTAAGTCTGTTGATTGCATATCAAGGTATTGATTCATATCAGCACGCACTTGGTAAATAGCACTGTTGAGTAAATTTAAGCTTTTAGCTTTGTTACTATCACGAGCACTAAGTTCTTCTAGTTTTTGTATAACATTTACAAAATTATTCATAGGGTTTTCCTTTAGGAGGGTTTTCTAGTTGAAGTGGCAGGTTGCTTGCTAAAACGATAAACCTGCGAAGAGATAAATATCGAAATGATAATTACTGAGGTGGTATTTTATTAGCAGGAATATTAATGACCTGCATCACATTACCTTGCTGAGCATGAGTGAGTGTAAAAGTGCCATTGATGTAGCTAAGAGCTATATTATTTGTATCTGCAATTGCAAATAACTGCTCATGATTCAATACAAGTATTTGGCCTTTGTTAAATACGGGGTCAATAGTTTCTTCAGACAGGTCTAACAAGGTAAAATAATTTTTATAATTGCCATTTTCTAGGGTGCTAAAAACTACTGCTACTTTGTCATTACCAATATAGTCAATAAAACAATCAATAATGTTGATTTCACTTTGTATTCCAGCAATTAAAAACTCTATTATAGTCGGATCAGACGTAAAGAAATTATCCTCAGAATTATAAGAAATTGAAATAGAACCAGCACCTCCATTTATGAGTATAATGCGGCTACTAGGTTGGCGAATAAATATACCATTATACTCATTCTCAGTTATGCTCTGCTGTGATTCTGGAATTAAAGTACTGTTAGGAACACGGTAAGTAACAGTGTTTGTTAGTACCCTAAACGCTGACCCATCATTAACAAACATAGTTTGTACATCACTAAAATCTAGTTCATCAAAATTGGCCTGTGGGTCCATACGAATAATCACAGACCCTTTGGATTCTAAACCACTATCTAACTCTAATAAAACATATAAATACACTGGGTCACTATAAATGTCTTTGATAGTAAATGTGCTCGCCATTTTTTCTATATTATGACTACTTGAAGGCTCTGATAAATTAAAAGGTGCATTAATATGTGTAAATTCATGACTATAAAAGTTAAGCGCATTATCAACAAGGTCAATCGCATACAGCTTATCTTTGAAATTATACAAATATAAGTCTTGACTTGGTTGAGTAAAAGCAAGTAATCCTGAACTGCCAAAATTAAGGTCCCATAAACCTAACTTCTCTCGCATTACATATTTATTCGCATTATACGATACTGTAAAGTAGCGATAGTCTTGTAGCTGCGCAACTCCATACTTTCCCATATGAGAAAGTGGCTTTAGATCTCTAAAACCATATTTATCAACAAAATTAAATGGCACTTCCATTTCTCTCAGGTGTGCTTTGAGTGAACGGGAAAACCACTCATCAAAGTTCCAGCTATCGCCTTTTTCTGACATTACATTTGAATTGATTTGCCCCAAAATAAGCTGAGATGCGTCTAGGTTGGTTAACTGTGAACCATCACCTGTAAATACGCCCGCTTGAATATAGGAATCTGTAACAGCGCCTTCTTGGGTTAAATCTATTTGCGAAGGTAAGTGTTCGTTAGCAAGGTTAGTCACCTGTGCACCATCACCTATCAACATGCCATTGATTTCACCGGCTTGAATGCTTGAATCAGTCACCATGCCACTTTGGGTTAAATCAATGTGTGATGGTAAATGCTCGTTGGCAAGATTAGTAACTT